>NZ_JACJPT010000031.1:0-50490 GCF_014696195.1 Sphaerospermopsis sp. FACHB-1094
TTAAAGGCATCTGACAAATATCTTAATGCGTATTGAGGGGCGCATTTAGACACTTCATAATACCAAGGATGGGTAGATTTAATGGCTGCTACTAACCATTTGTGTAAATCTATGGCTGTGGGAAATTTGATTTTGTCTTCTGGTTGCAGTTTGTTATGTAATAATACCTGTTGACACAGTGCTAACCCTTGATTCCAAGCGTGTCTGGCTACTCCTGCGTGTTGCGCCAGTAGTAGTCGTTGTTGCTTGTTAACTTTGAGTTGGGTTTTGAATCCTAGTAGCATACAGTGATTTTACTGTAATTCTGTCACAAAGCAAAAGATGACAGGAAATTTTCAGTAAATGTGAGTATTTGTTAGTATTTGTTAAGAAAACAGTAACTAGCTACTAACCCTAGTGTAAAGATTTTATGACACTGGTTTTGTGGGCTGGTAATCTTCTAGATCATCCAATGCGGGTAAAATCTGGGAGTCAGCAAAAGACAACAAATAACCGTAAACTTTCTCATCTCCGAGTGTCATCGCCGGATATCCCATTGGTAAAGCATATATTTTACCGAACGCGATCGCTTTTTTTGATGTTAATACTTTATGTTCACACAGGTGATAATTAGCTTGAACTGGTTTTAGAGTACCGTATACAAAAACATTCATTACTGTGGTTGCTTAGTTAGGGCTTGCCGAAAAAGTGATCGTTAGAGGCTAGGGAACAGGAAACAGGGAACAGTTTCCAGAATTGAATTTTTAATCACATTTTTACCCCCTTGTCCACCGTCCTTCCTTGTCTTGCCCTCACGATAAAGTAAAATACCTACCTCTGTTACCCATCCCGCACCCCGCTTCTATTTTTTCAAGTTCCCGTAGTTGCGGAAACATCAATTAACCAGCGAACAGTTTGGGGGAAATTAATCACAATTAACAAAACAATAAACTGTAAAATCATAAAAGGAATTGCACTTTTATGAATATCAAATGTACTCACCTCTTTAGGGGCAACACTTTGTAAATAAAACAAAGAAAATCCTACTGGTGGCGAAATAAAAGCAGTTTGTAAATTAATTGCCATTACCACACCAAACCAGACCATATCAATATCTAAAGCTTGGGCAGCAGGTACAAATAAAGGCATAGCAATAAAGCATATTTCCATAAACTCGAGAAAAACACCCAGAGCGAAAATTGCTAAATTACTAACAATTATAAACCCCCAATATCCTCCTGGTAAACCAGTTAATAATTCAGTAATCAGAGTTTTTCCGCCCAAAGCATCAAACACCAAACTAAACATTGAAGAAGAAAATAAAATCATTACCACTAAAGCAGTAATTACCGCTGTAGAATGAGCCGCATCACGAATTAATTGGGGAGTCAAACGTTTATTAAAAGCTGCGAGGATAGTAGCTCCAACTGCACCTACTGCCCCTGCTTCCGTGGGAGTAGCAACACCAAAGAAAATACTTCCTAATACTGCAAGAATTAAGAAAATAGGGGGAATAACTGCTTTAAAAACTTTTTTAATTAATTGACTACCTTGAGGAATTTCCACATCCGCAGGAATCAAGGGAACTTTTTCTGGATTAAAAACAGCTAATCCTAATATATAAAGAATATAAGAACCAGATAACATTAAACCAGGAATTAATGCCCCTAAAAATAAATCTCCTACAGAAACACCAATTTGATCACTGAGAATTACTAATACCAAACTTGGAGGAATTAACTGGGCTAAAGTACCAGAAGCAACTATCACCCCAGCAGCTAATTTTTTATCATAGCCATAGCGAATCATTACAGGTAAAGATAACATTCCCATAACAATTACCGTAGCTGCTACAACTCCAGTTGTGGCGGCTAAAACAGTTCCTACTAAAACGACTGCTAAGGCTAAACCACCCCTGACACGACTAAAAAGAATGCCAATAGTTTCTAATAATTCTTCCGCTAATCCTGATTTTTCTAATACTGCACCCAGAAACACAAAAAACGGAATAGCTAGTAGAGTAAAATTAGACATTGTTCCAAACCAACTATTGGGTAATAGTAGGAGACGGGCAGGATTAAAAGCCCCTAATGCTGTACCAATGATTCCAAAAACAATGGCTGTACCGGCAAAGGAAAAAGCTACAGGATAGCCACTCATTAAGATAACGAAAAAGCCAACAAACATGAAAATGGATAACCATTGAAAACCCATAATTTTACCTACTCAATATTGATATTTTCTGAAGTTTCTAAACGAATTTTTTCTGCTACTTCTTCATAGCCTAATAGTACGGCTACATATTTAATTGTTTGAGAAATACTTTGTAAAAGCAGAAATAATAAACCTATGGGAACCATTGTTTTAATGGGAGCGCGGGGTAAACCATTAGCATCAGAAGATACTTCCCAATTTCCCCAAGTACCATCACTTAGTCTTCCCCAAGACTGTAAAACTGGGTTAAATGTCACCCAAATACCAATTAAACAAAAGGGAATTAAAAATAAAATTGTTCCTAAAAAATCAACTAAGGCGCGTCTTTTTTCACTCATATTAGTATAGAGAAAATCAACCCGCACATTTTCGCCATGACGTAAAATGTACGCAAAGCCTAGTAAGAAAGTGAGAGAAAATAGATACCATTGTAGCTCTAATAAGGCATTAGAAGATAATTGCACTCCGATGAAGCGCCCTAGATAACGGGCGACAACATTAAAGAAACCAACGCCAATGGTGAGTAAAACTAGCCAATTGGATAACCATCCCAATTTATCAGCACATTTGTCAATAAACTGGGATACTTTTAACAGCTTGCTGATGAAGGTGAATCTTCTTGAGTTACGCATAGAACATAATAAATTCAGGGTAAGAATTGAGAATGCAGGATTAAGTCTCAATAATAACCCAAGTTGCTAGTTATAACTATAAGCATAAGCCTTCTAGATCCCCCTAAATCCCCTTAAAAAGGGGGACTTTGATTAATTTCCCCCTTTCTAAGGGGGGTGACGGGGGATCTAATCGAGAAATAAACCTGAATATTTGTAACTAGCAACTTACGTTAATACTTTAACTGCCCTATGGCTAACGCCACGCTGCGCTATCGGGCGAGGCAGAGGGCAGGAGGCAGAAGGAAAATTTTTGAATTAAGAATAAAGCCTTTTTGACTCGCCCATTTGGGTTTAAGTCCACCGCCATAATCTGGTGATTTGGTGAGCCAGCACTGCAAGAAGGTTTTCTTCTGTAGGTGACTGGCGAACCCGCAAGGGCGGTCTACGATTAGAGGCGGGTTTAAATCCCCCACTAAGACAGCCTCCTGCCTCCTGCCTTTCAACTCCTGCCTCCTTTAAATATTGTTCAAAATTCAGTTATAAAAAATTTTTTACAAGATGATATTTCACAATATTTAATCTATTTATCAGTCCTGTAGGGGTCTAGCACTGCTAAACCCCTACTATTTAATTAATCAATCTTTCCACATCGAAAATATCCAAATTTGTTAACTGTGCTACTTGTTCTACAGACATTCCATTCTGTAATAAATTCATCGCAACTTTTCTTAATTGCAGTTCAGCTTGTTCTGCACGTTGTTTTTCTTGTTCTGCACGTTGTTTTTCTTGTTCTGCACGTTGTTTTTCTTGTTCTGCACGTTGTTTTTCTTGTTCTGCAATTTGTTCTACTTCATCTGCTTTTTGTTTTGCAATTTCTGCGATTTCCTGAGAAGTAGGAAATAACTCACCATCCAAAGTTGCCCAGCGTAACCATGTTGTTTCAACACCTCTATACTTACCTTGCCAACGCACTAAAGCCAAATTTAAGACTTTACTTACCAGTTGCTTTTGATCATTTAATGGTATTTGTTGATATACACCACTATTTAGATCAAAACCTGCAAAATCATCTGGTTTAAAAGGGTCATACCAAAAATATTCAGATACCCGCATTTGATTTTGATAAATCAATTTTTTCGCATTTTTATCATTATTAGCTGTACTTTCTGACAGTAATTCAATTACAACATCTGGCGGTTTTCCCTCTTCCCAAACCACCCAAGATAATCTTTCTGTTTTCGGCACACCTAAAACAGCAAAGAAATCTGGACCGCGAAAATCTTGATTTTTTAATTGTGCTAAACTGTAGTGGACAAACATATTGCCTCCTACATATCCATCAGCCCTTTGATCTAACCAAGGCTGAATCGTATCAATTAAAATATCCATTTGTAATTTATGTCTTTGTGTCTCCATCGGGATACCATCATCACAAGGAAGTTCTGCCTGGGTGGGTGGCAGTTTAATGCTAGGCTTGGCCAAAACAGTTTCTAACATAGCTGTTAAATATTAGTTAGAAATTACTTAATATTTTTATACTAATATGAAATGATGGGAAATTGACAAAATTATCAGAAATAATAAATCTCATCGGAATTTCTGAATTGTTGCATCATTATGATATTGTGGGAATATCTTAATTTTAGGTCAATAGTATTAACTGTTATGAAACGTCGAGCTATTGTTAACAGATTATCTCAAAGTGCGATCGCTGCTACAGGAGTGGCAATAGTTGGTGGTTGTCAAAAAGCCACAAACCCAGCTACAAAAGGACAAGCAGACACTAGCAACCTACCCACCATTAGATGGCAAATGGCCACCAGTTGGCCAGTATCCTTAGAAACAATTTTTGGCGGAGCGCAGGTTTTGGCAGAACGGGTCAAAGCCCTAACCAATGGTAAATTTATCATCGAACCCCGTGCAGCAGGAGAAATAGCCCCTGGTTTAGAAGTTCTGAATGTGGTTTCTCAAGGTGCAGTCCAAGCAGGACACACAGCAGCTTATTACTACATTGGGAAAAGTCAGGCTTTAGCTTTTGGAACATCCGTACCATTTGGATTGAATGCCCAACAGCAAAACGCTTGGTTATATGAAGGAGGCGGTTTAGCCAAACTTCAGGAAATTTACGCCCGTAAATTTAATGTGATTCAATTTCCTGCGGGAAATACGGGTACACAGATGGGGGGATGGTTTCGCAAGGAAGTGAAAACACTGAATGACCTCAAGGGACTAAAAATGCGTATTCCCGGTTTAGGCGGACAAGTCATGTCCAAACTAGGGGTAACAGTACAGACACTTCCAGGGGGAGAGATATTCCAAGCTTTACAAACCGGCGCTATTGATGCTGCTGAGTGGGTAGGACCCTACGACGATGAGAAATTAGGCTTAAATAAAGTTGCTAAATATTACTATTATCCTGGTTGGTGGGAACCGGGTCCAACCTTAGAAGTACAAATTAATTTAGATGAGTGGAAAAAGCTACCTCCTCAATATCAAGCAGCTTTAGAAACAGCCGCCTATCAATCAAATACCACAATGTTAGCCCGTTATGATGCACGTAATAGTGAAGCTTTAGATAAACTATTAAAAGCAGGGGTACAAGTGCGTGCTTACAGTCAGGAAATATTAGAAGCAGCGGAAAAAGAATCTTTTGCTTTGTATGATGAGTTTGCGGCGAAGGATGCAGATTTTAAAGCGGTTTATGAAATTTGGAAACCCTTTAGAGATGGTATATATGCGTGGAATAATCTGAATGAGGGTAGTTTAACTCGTTATGCCTATGGGAAATTGAAGTAGGTGACAGGTGACAGTTTCAGCTATCAAATCATTTACAAGCACAGGTAGATGAGGGATTAAGAAAATTTTTATACATTTAGCACTTCAGCCAAAAAGTCACTATGCTGTAGTATAAAAATAATTGCTGTAGTGTAAAGTTCATTTTGTCTGTAAAGAAAGACATTCACAGCCGATAGATCAGACCAGAGATGTATGATCGTGTTTTGGAGAAGGAAGACTTAATCAAAAGTCTAGAACAACTATAACTACTGCATAAATTAGCCGGACTTGATATCTAGGATTATGCCACAATAGCGAAACTAGGAAAAATATTAGGAGTTTTTAATTGTGGAGTCCACCCCAAAAGCATCATACACCCCGGCCGCAATTGAAGAAAAATGGCAGCAAACATGGTTAGAATTGGGATTAGATAAAACCAATCAAGACCCAAACAAACCTAAATTTTACGCGCTTTCCATGTTTCCCTACCCATCTGGTAGCTTACACATGGGTCACGTCCGTAACTACACCATTACAGATGTAATCGCCCGCCTCAAAAAAATGCAAGGGTATAGAGTATTACATCCTATGGGTTGGGATGCCTTTGGATTACCCGCAGAAAACGCCGCCATTGATAGAGGTGTACCTCCTGCCCAATGGACATATAAAAATATAGACCAGATGAAACAGCAATTAAAGCGTCTGGGTTTATCCTTAGATTGGGATGCAGAATTGGCTACCTGTTCCCCCGATTATTATAAGTGGACACAGTGGATTTTTCTGCAATTTTTAGAAGCAGGTTTAGCTTATCAAAAAGAAGCGGCTGTAAATTGGGACCCCATTGATCAAACGGTATTAGCAAACGAGCAAGTAGACAGTGAAGGACGTTCTTGGCGTAGCGGAGCAATTGTAGAACGTAAATTATTGCGGCAGTGGTTTTTAAAGATTACCGATTATGCCGAAGAATTATTAAATGATTTGGATAAATTACCTGGTTGGCCAGAACGAGTTAAAGTAATGCAAGCTAACTGGATCGGAAAATCCACTGGTGCATATTTAGAATTTCCCATAGTCGGTTTAGATGAAAAAATCGCTGTTTATACTACCCGTCCCGACACCGTTTATGGCGTTAGCTACGTCGTATTAGCTCCAGAACACCCTTTAACTCAACTTGTCACCACTTCAGACCAAAAAACAGCGGTAGAAGCTTTTATTAAAGAAGTAAGCAACCAAAGCGAATTAGAAAGAACCGCAGAAGACAAACCAAAACGGGGTATTCCTACCGGGGGGAAAGCTATCAACCCCTTCACTGGGGAAGAAGTACCGATTTGGATTGCAGATTATGTACTCTATGAATATGGTACAGGTGCGGTGATGGGAGTACCCGCCCATGATGTGCGAGATTTCAAATTTGCCCAAGAGCAGAATTTAGCAATTAAAGTGGTAATTGTTCCCGAAATTAGAGCAGATGAAAATATAAAATCAGCTTACACAGAACCGGGAATTTTAATTAACTCTGGTGACTTTAATGGCATTAATTCTGTAGATGGAAAAAAAGCCATTACTGAATATGCAGAAAAACAAGGTTTTGGTAAAGAAAGAGTACAATATCGCTTGCGAGATTGGTTAATTTCTCGTCAACGTTATTGGGGCGCACCTATCCCTGTTATTCATTGTCCTAATTGTGGAATTGTACCCGTACCAGAAAAAGATTTACCTGTACAATTGCCAGAAGAAATTGAATTAAGTGGCCGTGGTGGTTCACCTTTAGCACATTTAGAAAGTTGGGTAAATGTTCCTTGTCCAAGTTGCGGTACTCCAGCAAAAAGAGAAACCGACACAATGGATACTTTTATTGATTCTTCTTGGTATTTCTTGCGGTTTACTGATGCCACAAATGCAGAAAAAATTTTTGATGGTGGTAGAGTAAATGATTGGATGCCAGTTGATCAATATGTGGGCGGTATTGAACACGCGATTTTACATTTGTTGTATTCTCGTTTCTTTACCAAAGTATTAAGAGATAGAGGTTTGTTGAATTTTGATGAACCATTTCAAAAGTTATTAACTCAGGGAATGGTACAGGGTTTAACATACATGAACCCGAAAAAAAGCGGTAAAGATAAATGGATTCCTTCAAATTTAGTTAATGCTAATAATCCTGTAGATCCGCAAACTGGAGAACCTTTAGAAAAGGTTTATGCTACCATGTCTAAATCTAAAGGAAATGGTGTAGCACCGGAAGATGTGATTAATAAATATGGCATTGATACAGCGCGGATGTTCATTTTATTTAAAGCACCTCCAGAAAAAGATTTAGAATGGGATGAAGCTGATGTTGAGGGACAATTTAGATTTTTAAACCGTGTTTGGCGGTTGGTTACAGATTACGCTGCGGCGGGAGTTTGTAAGAAACAAGCTGATTTGGAGAAGTTAAGTAAAGAGGAAAAAGATTTAAGGAGAGCGATTCATTTAGCGATTCAAGCAATTACGGAAGATGTGGAGGAAGAATATCAATTCAATACTGCTATTTCGGAATTGATGAAGTTAAGTAATGCGTTGACTGATGCTAAGTGTAATAATTCGCCAATTTATGCGGAAGGGATTCTAACTTTGGTGATTATGTTAGCACCTTTTGCACCCCATATTGCTGATGAATTATGGCATTTGTTGGGGAATAAGGGGACGGTACATATTGAAAATTGGCCGAGTTTTGATCCTGCTGCTTTGATAGCTGATGAGATTACTTTAGTAATTCAAATTATGGGTAAAACTCGCGGTGCTATTCAAGTTCCTTCGCAGTTAGATAAGGTTGAGTTGGAGAAGTATGCGCGGGAGTCTGAGGTGGCGAAGCGTTATATTGAAGGGAAGGAAATTAAGAAGGCGATCGTTGTTCCTGGTAAGTTGGTGAATTTCGTTTTGGGTTAGGTTTTTTGTAGGTTGGGTTGATTTCAAAAAACCTAACCTACATATTGATAAACTACTGCAATCCTCTATCATATTATTGTCAACTACAAACATGACATTTACAACCATGAATTTTACAAACATTGAAATAGTTGGTGAATTTCCTTTTGCTACTAGACAACCAAGTAAAAGTGAACTCCAAGAAATTTTGGCTGCTCTAAATAACAGTAATTTCTCTATAAGAAGAGAACTAACTGCTGACAACAATCTATATAAAGCTCCTCATGATTTGAAGTGGGATGATGCTTGCCATGCGACAGCAAGGAAATTTTCGGTTGTAAATAAAAATTTGGTAGTAATTTCAGGCTACCTTATTAAATTTGCAGGGGATAAAGCTAAATTAATATCACATTCAGTTGTCAAGGATACTGAAACTAATATTATTTGGGAATTAATGACCCCTTTATATCCCATAGATGAATATCAATTTATAGAACATTCTCCTGAAATTCAAGATCACGACTTAGTAGCTTGGTGATAAAATTAACTTTTTTCAATAATTTAATTTGTAGATTAGGTCAAATGAAATGCAACCCAACACATTTATTATTGGCTGATGTTGGGTTTCCTTATGTCAACCCAACTTACGGAGTTATTAAACCACGAAGACACGAAGGACACGAAGGAAGAAAGAAGAAGATAAGTAATTTTAGACTGGGAAGATAGTATAATAGGTATAATAAATTTGTGACGTTAAAGCAATATATTAATTTATTTATGCACATACAAAGAATCCAAATACCTGATTTTCGGGCTTTGAAAAATGTAGATATTACTTTTGAAAAGGAATTTACTCCGCGTATTTTTCCTCTTGGTAGTCAAAATGGAGGAGGTAAAAGTACATTGTTACAGTTGATTTTTGTTCTTTTGCACTGTGCTGGTAATCCTGATAGAGTCGAGTTTATTCAAAATTTACTTTATGGTTTTCAGGTTAATGATGAGTCTGGGAAAAGGACTTTAGCTATCATTGATATTTGGGATGGTAGTAAGACGGTAAAAATAGAATTTTTTATAGGTAATGGAAAATATGTTTTGGAAGATGTTATGGATTATGTAAATACAAAATTTACTACTCTAGAAGATTTAGAATCTGGGATTATTAATGACAAGGAAAATTTTATAGTTTGCAATTTTCATAAAGAAAATTTTATACATGAAAATATATTACCTTTAGAGCAAGAAATAAGAACTAAAAAAATGGGCTTATTAAATTTAAAACGTAAAGTTACAAAGAATGGGGCTGAAAAATCATTAGCTCCAGAAGAATTATTATTAGAAAAGACAATCAATGCAGAAATACAAGAAATACAAATAGAAATTAACAACGTAAAAGCATTATTGCAAGAATATCGTAATTTACTAAACGAAATTTTAAGAAACAATAATGTTGTATATATATGTGATATTTATAATGAGATTAATCATGTGGAAGAAAAATTAATGTGTGTTTTTGATGGCATTAATGATATAAATGAAGCAGATGAGTTTTTTAAAAACATTTCAGACAAAATATTTCTAACTGCTCATATTTCACAAATATTCCTATTTCTACAACCAGACAACAGAAAATCTCTATTTAAAAAACAGGAAAATAATCAAACAAACTATTACCAACAAATTAAAACAGCTAATTCTAAATTACCTGGCTTTTTTACTTATGATTTTCTAGCAATAGATATTTTGATTGAAGCATTCAAAAAAGCACGGGATGAAGATTTTAAACAAGCTGTAGAACAAGAGGGAAATTATGGTAATAATTATGTAAAACTATTAGCTGAACTGAATAATCTTTTAACCAATAAAAAAATTAACGTACAACCAGATTTATCTGGAATTAATTTTAAAATTGATGGTGATGATACAGAACTTTATCCAGAAGATTTAAGTCATGGAGAATTAAAAAGATTATGTATTTATATGTGGTTAAAGTATAATAATATCAAAGATGCAATTGTTCTGATGGATGAATTAGAAATATCATTTCATCCAGATTGGCAATATCAAATAGTAAGAGATTTAGAAGAATGGGGTGCGACTAATCAATATATTTTAGCTACCCATTCCTATGAAATTTGTCAAGCAGTTACACCTGCTCATATTAAAGAATTAGAACCAAAATTACCATCAAAAACAATTCAATAATTAATGTAAAACAAAATATGAGTTTAAATGAAACTGAACTAAAAGAACATTGTTTAAATATTATTAAATCTGCAAGAATTAGAAATAGAATAGTAATTCTTTGTGAAGGTGTTATTTCCCAAGTACAAGGGAGACGTTCACCGCAATTATACAAGCAAATGGAACAGATGCCAGATGCTAATTTTTATAATGCTTGTGTACCTACATGGTGGAAAGAATATAGACCGCAATTTTTTAATTGTGGTGATAGAAATGATGTATTAAATACATATTTTAAAATTTTAGATTTGCATAATGCTGATAGCAGTCAATCATTTTTAAATCCTGACCTACTTTTTGCCATTGTAGATTTAGATGTTCAATTTGCTGAAATTGAGGAAGATTACAGTTTTAAAAATACAGAAGATATTTTTTATAGTCTTTATCAGCAAGGAAATATCAATGAATCTAACACAGACCATCATCGTATTTGGGTAACTGGTTTAATTCATAAAGAGGCTTATTTTTTATCACCTGGTATTCAGGAAGTTTTTGATAATCATTATGTTAGTTATCCTTTATATAAAGAAAATTTGGTGAATTTAGAAAATATTTATTTAGATATGGTTAATGATATGACTGATGATAAAGATTTACAAATTCATTGGTCAAGGGTAATTCAAAGAATTAGTTATCTTCCTAATTTGGATGGTGTGGAAATAGATAAATTTCAATATTCATGGAATCAAGAGTATTGTAATTATCAAAGTTCAGATGATAAAAATAAATTAATCAATGCTTTATTAATGTTGGTGAAATCTAAGGAATATTGGAAGCAAATTTTACCTGATAATAATTGGCCTCATTCAGAACATAAGTTTAGAGAACAGTTATCTTTAGAAATTGGTAAATTTTATTCAAAGCTAGATGGAAGTGTGGAAAATCATATTCCTTGTTTCTTTAAGACGTTATATAAACTAATTGAGAAATAAGCTTTTTTTGTAGGTTGGGTTAAATGAAATGCAACCCAACAGATTTATTATTATTAGTTGATGTTGGGTTTCCTTACGTCAACCCAACCTACATAATTAATTCCCAGTCTTTAAAAAATATGGTATCATTAAGAATATATGTATCAATATCATTACCTCAACACAAACGAATTAGAATCATGAAACTGAGGGTTCGCAAAAATATACGCGCTTCTCGCACTGGTGTAAATCGTTCCAGTAAGTACATAATTATTCATCAGAAAAAAGGAGAAACACCAGGAATGAATAGAATATTGTCACCAACTATGGCAAAGCATTATTTTGTCAAGGCGTTTTTAAATTTCCTTGCTAGAGATATCAAAAAAAATCCCAGTAATATTGAACCACTTACAGAAGAAATATATCATCGTGCATCTATGCTTACAGAAGGAATGGAAACTGATCTGGATGAAGAATTACCAGAGGATTTCATGTTTGTATGAAGGTTAATGGGTGGACGTTAAAAATTCATCCTTGAAAAATAGAAAAGTATAAAATATTGCCATGAATAAACAGGAAAGAATTTCAAAAGCCATAAAAGATGTCATATCTGAAATGATGGAACGAGTAATGGAGCGTGTTTTAATTACCGATCCTTTTATTAAAGAAAATCACCGTTCAAGTAAACCTATGTATGCAGCCTTAGTACCTGATGAAATTTTTAAAGGTTCACATTTTGAAAGAAGATTTGTCACTCCATTTGGTAGTGTATGGGAAAAACTTGCACAAGTAGTTGCTTTAGAAGCTCATGGTAATTGTCAAATGGGACATACAATCAACGGAACAATTGGACAAGAAAGTTTAAGAAGGATTCAAGAAATTTTAAATAAATTAGAACATAGTAAAGGTAAGGAAAAAATAAAACCTAATTGGGAACAAGAATTAAAATATATTAAGGCAGGAGGTGGACAACTTATTCCTGTAAGTGTTGTGTGTGATATTTTTATAGAAAACAAAGAACATGGAACAAGGTATGCTTTTGAATTAAAAGCTCCATTACCAAATAGTGATCAAACAAAAGTAAGTAAAGAAAAATTATTTAAGCTTTTAGCAATGAATCCAACAGTTGTTGATTATGCCTACTATGCTTTGCCATATAATCCTTACGGTAAAAAAGAAGATTATAAATGGACTTTTCCTATGAGATGGTTCAATATGTATGAAGATGAATCAGTGTTAATAGGGGATGAATTTTGGGAACTGATTGGAGGAGAAGGTACTTATAGTAATTTCATTAAAGAAATTAATGTATTAGGTAAGGATTACAAAGAAAGAATTTATAAAGAATTTTTAGGAATTGAACCTCCTCAAGATTTTGAAGAAGGATTTTTAAAATAATTGATTGAGAATAAGAGACATAAAATGCAGAAGATAAGATTTACTTTTATTGACCTGTTTGCGGGAATTGGTGGATTTAAAATGGCATTAAGTAACAATGGTGGTCATTGTTTAGGATTTAGCGAAATAAATCAAGATGCCATAAATACATATTGTGATAACTTTCAAATTGAATCTAGTTATAACTTAGGAGATATTACCAAAATTAAAGAATTACCACCCCATGATTTATTAACTGCTGGAGTTCCTTGTCAAAGTTGGTCAATTGCAGGTAAAAATCTAGGTTTTGATGATGATAGAGGACAATTATGGAACGATACAATTTATTTACTACAACAATCACAACCCAAAGCATTTATCTTTGAAAATGTCAAAGGATTAGTTGATCCTCGGAATCAAAAATCCTTAGCATACATCCTAGAAAGAATAGCAAAAGCAGGATATTATGCTAAATATTTTGTTATTAACTCCTTTGATTATGGTGTACCACAAAATAGAATCCGTGTATATATAATTGGATTTCATAAACAAGAGTATTTAGAAAAGTTCGCTTTACCAAAACCAACAGATAAAAAACGCACACTTGGCGATATATTAGGTATTACATCAGAGAAAAAAATAGATAACCAGGTTATTGAGAGAGATATATTTGGTAATATTATTTCCTCTAAAAGTATGAGTCTTTCACATACCAACGGATTTAATGATTACTTTTTATTTAATGACCTGAGAAATGGTCATACCACAATACACTCATGGGATATTATTGAAACTACTGAAAGACAGAAAAATATTTGTTTATTACTACTTAAAAACAGACGCAAAAGTAATTACGGACAATTAGACGGAAACCCATTATCATTAGCACATTTTCAAAGTCTAGATTCATCAATTACACAACCAGAAATTGATGAACTGGTAACATTAGAAATTTTCAAATCAGAAGAATATCGTTTTATGATCAAACAGTCTAATATTAAAGATAATATTAAGAATTTGACTCAAGCTGAAGAAATACTGCTTTCATTTACCAATAATGGAGAAATAATAATTGATACTTTAAAAGTACAAAAAGTGTTTAAATTAGAAAAAATATCAATCCAAAAAACAATTGATTCTCTCAAACAAAAGCATATTATTGAGTGTGTGGAAATTCGCTATGATTTTAAAAATACGAAAATAAGTACAGGATTATTTGGTGTTAGTCGTATTTTTTTGCCAACTTCTGATATTTTCCCAACTTTAGTGGCAAGTGATACAAATGATTTTATCACCTTAAAAACAATTGTAGCTATAAATCATCATGATTTTAAAAACAAATTCATCAAAGAAGTTTATGAACCAAGAGAATTTAGAAAAATTACTAAAAGCGAAGCCTGTTTAATACAGGGATTTCCCCATGATTTTAAATTACCAGAGTCCCGAGCAAGATGGATGAAACTAATTGGAAATAGTGTTTCAGTCCCCGTCATTGATAAATTGTGCAAAGCTATTATTGATACTGGTGTTTTTAATAATAGTAATTTGTAGGTTGGGTTAAATCAAATGCAACCCAACAGATTTATTATTATTAGTTGATGTAAACCTGTTCTGCAAGTAGTTGATATTTCAGATCCACAGCATCTTACACAAATTAATCAACAAATTAATCAAATTGATCTTTCTAGTTTAGGCGCAGGAATCCAAAGTGTAGCGGTTAGACCAGGAACAGGAACAGCAAATAGCATTGTTGCTGTCGCTATCTCTGGGGATAACCAAGGTAAATTTACAGATAGCGCCATCATTGCCACTGGTTCAATCTTAGCTCCCATGATAGTTGTCAATGGTACTTTATCCCAATTACTTGATAATAATACTGACAATGATCCGCAAGTTTATTTCCCTTATTTGGGATTAAATAACGGAGTAGATCACATTCGTTTGTTAGGAAATAACATCTTTGGTTTTAAAGATTTACCTGATGGTGGAGATTTCGATTACAATGATGTGATTATTAGAATCAGTTTCTCTACATGATGCGATCGCATGATTGATATAACCGTTTGAAAATGAATAACCGTCTGGGAATGAATTCCCAGTCTCATAACAAAAGTCGGCTGAAGCCGACTATTTTTTTGGTAATTTTGGCAATAATGAATATGAAAACGTTGAATCAAGAATCTGCGCTCCTTTAGAACGCAGAGTGTCAATTCGTATTGCAAATCACAAAAACAAAAAAGGTAGGATTTTCACCCCACCTTCAAACTATTTAGAGAAATATTCTGTTGTTAATTAACCTAACAATGCCTTAGCTTTAGCTAAAACATTATCAACGGTAAAGCCAAATTTCTCCATACAAGTACCACCAGGAGCAGAAGCACCAAAGCTATCAATACTGACGGTATCGCCTTCAGTACCAACATATTTATGCCAGCCAAAACTGCAACCAGCTTCTACCGCTAAACGCTTGGTAACAGATTTTGGTAGTACAGATTCTTTGTAAGCTGCATCTTGAGCATCAAATAAGTCTGTAGAAGGCATAGAAACAACGCGGACTTTCTTACCTTCGGCGGTGAGTTTCTCAGCAGCAGTTACACAGAGGCTAACTTCTGAACCAGTACCAATTAAAATGATGTCTGGTGTACCAGCACAATCTACAATGGTGTATGCACCTTTAGCCACACCATCAACAGATGTACCACCTAAGTTGGGGACGTTCTGACGGGTGAAAGCTAAGAGAGTGGAAGCATTTTCTTTAGACTTTTGGATCGCTACTTTGTAAGCACCAGAAGTTTCATTTCCATCTGCGGGACGAATTACTGTTAAATCAGGAATAGCACGCAGAGAAGCTAAAGTTTCAATGGGTTGGTGAGTAGGACCGTCTTCACCTTGGCCGATGGAGTCGTGAGTCATTACCCAAATTGAACCAGCTTCAGAGAGCGCAGCTAAACGAATAGCAGCCCGCATATAGTCTGTGAAAATTAAGAAGGTTGCACCGTAGGGCATTAAACCGGAGCGATGTAAGGCTATACCGTTACAGATCGCGCCCATTGCGTGTTCCCGTACACCAAAGTGAATGTTACGGTTTTGGAATTGTCCTTTTTGGAAGTCTCCAGCACCTTTGAGTTCGGTGAGGTTGGAGTGGGTTAAGTCAGCAGAACCACCAATTAATTCAGGTAAAACAACCCCTAGTTTGTTGAGACAGATTTCTGAGTGTTTGCGGGTGGGTTGTGCTTTGTCTTCGGCGGTATAGGTGGGAAGAACTTGATCCCAACCTTCTGGTAATTCACCACTGAGGAAACGTTCAAATTCTGCCGCTTCTTGGGGATATTTAGCTTTGTATTCAGTTAAGGTTTTTTTCCAGTCTGCTTCGTAAGCAGCACCGCGTTCTACTGCTTTGCGGGTGTGATCAAGAACGTCTTGAGGAATTTCAAAGGGTGCATAATCCCAACCTAAGTTTTTCCGGGTTAATGCTGTTTCATCTGCACCTAAAGCAGCACCGTGAATACCTGCAGTATTTGCTTTGTTGGGAGAACCATAACCAATGGTGGTTGTCACCTTGATCATGGTGGGTTTGTCGGTGACAGCTTTTGCTGTTTCGATCGCTTTGGCAATTCCTTCTAAATCGGTGTTACCATCTTTAACGTGAAGTACGTGCCAACCGTAGGCTTCAAATCTCTTAGAAACATCCTCTGTAAAAGCTACATCGGTAGAACCATCAATAGAGATGTGGTTATCATCGTACAGGGCGATTAATTTACCTAATCCCCAGTGTCCAGCGATAGAAGCAGCTTCACCAGAAATACCTTCCATGTTGCAACCATCACCCAGAATTACATAGGTGTAATGGTCTACAATTGTCGCACCGGGTTTGTTAAACTTAGCTGCTAGATGTGCTTCTGCTAAAGCTAAACCAACTGCGTTAGCAATACCTTGACCCAAGGGACCAGTAGTTACTTCCACACCATCTGTCACAAAGTTTTCTGGGTGGCCTGGGGTCTTAGACCCCCATTGACGAAATTGCTTGATGTCATCTATGGTAACGCTATCGTAGCCCATCAGATACAGCAAGGCATACTGCAACATTGAGCCATGACCAGCAGAGAGAACAAAGCGATCGCGGTTAAACCATTTAGGATTTTTGGGGTTATACCGCATGAAGGAGTTCCACAGGACAAACGCCATAGGAGCAGCGCCCATAGGTAGTCCAGGGTGTCCCGACTTGGATTTTTCTATGGCATCAACAGCCAAAAAACGGATTGAGTTAATACAAAGTTCTTCGATGGATTTGGTTGCAACAGCCATAATTTTTTATTGTTAACGACGGGTTAGGACTCTTTGTAGCTTTCTGTTTTTGGGTTCATTATCAAGTGATCCCACAATTTACATCATCCCATTCCTACTAGCATAAGGACAAGCGGGATCTTCTGAGTTTTAGGTGATGAATAGAGCTAATAATTTGGTCATGCCAAACCCTTGGTTTAGCTGGGAATGATATATATAATATGTTCCACAGGGTCACTTCAGGAGGCAGGAGGCAGAGGAGCAGGGAGCAGGGAGCAGGGGAACAGGGGGAAATTATTTGTATTTTCCCAGTCACCAATCCCCAATCACCAGTCACCATTAGCGATGTTTCTTAAACGCCAAAGTGACATTATGACCACCGAACCCAAAGGAGTTGGATAAAGCCACCTCTACGATTTGAGCGCGGCTGGTGTGGGGTACATAATCTAAATCACAACCCTCATCAGGATTATCCAAGTGGATGGTGGGGGGGATGTGGTCATTAGCGATCGCCAAAACTGTAGCTACTGCTTCTATTCCTCCTGAACCACCTAACAAATGACCTGTCATGGATTTGGTGGAACTAATTGCTATCTTATAGGCATAATCGCCTAAAGCCTTTTTGATAGCTGCCGTTTCTGTGACATCATTGGCTGGGGTGCTGGTTCCATGAGCATTAATATAGGTAATCATTTCTGGTGTCAGCTGACCATCTTTGAGTGCCAGTTCCATTGCTCTAGCTGCACCTAAACCACCAGGTACGGGGGAAGTAATATGATAAGCATCACAGGTCATCCCATAGCCGACCATTTCTGCATAAATTCTCGCACCACGACTGATTGCGTGTTCCAATTCTTCCAGAATTAAAATTCCTGAACCTTCACCCATGACAAAGCCATCCCGATCTTTGTCAAAGGGACGACAAGCTTTTTCTGGATCATTTTTTGTGGATAGCGCCCTGGCTGCGGCAAATCCAGCTACAGACAATGGTGTAACGGCTGCTTCTGATCCGCCACAAATCATTGCTTGGGCATATCCATTTTGAATTAAGCGAAAGGCATCACCGATAGCATTAGAACCAGCGGCACAAGCTGTCACAGAACAGGAGTTTGGACCTTTTGCACCAGTATGAATTGCTGTTAATCCTGCTGCCATGTTGGCAATCATCATCGGGATCATGAATGGACTACAGCGGTCTGGTCCTTTGTTTAGATAGACTGTTTGCTGGTCTTCTAATACTTTAATGCCACCAATGCCTGAACCGATCATGACACCTATTTGCTCGGCGTTGAGGTCATTGATAACTAATTGTGCGTCTGATATAGCCTGTTTAGCACCTGCGATCGCAAATTGGGCAAACCGATCAGTGCGCTTGGCTTCTTTGCGCTCCATGTATTCATGCGGATCGAAGTTCTTCACTTCCCCCGCAATGCGGCAATCATGCTTAGACGCATCAAAAGCTGTGATGTAGTCTATGCCATTACGTCCGCTTAACAGTCCTTCCCAATATTCAGATGGATTGTTACCAATAGGTGTAATCGCGCCTACACCTGTTACAACAACGCGTTTACGTTTATAGTCTGTCATGATTCAGTTAAAGGTGACGAAAAAGCAGCAGGTAGAAAAATATTAAGACTGGGGCTGAGGGATGAAGGATAATTGGTATCAAAATTAGGGACAGTTCAAAATCAAATATTTCTCACTCCCCAGTCCCTGATACCCCTTCCCTCACAACTTAAAAGGTAGATGTAGCAAAGTTATTGATTTTCGATGTAGTCTACTACCTCTTGAACCTTTAAAATCTTTTCGGCGGCTTCATCAGGAATTTCAATATCAAATTCTTCTTCAAAAGCCATTACCAGTTCCACGATATCTAGAGAGTCAGCCCCTAAATCATCTGTAAATGAGGCGTTTGGTACAACTTTCTCCTCATCAACCTCTAGTTGATCGACGATAACTTTTTTAACCCGGTCAAAAGTAGTTTTTGTTTCACTCATATATAAAAGTCCTTAACCAGTTGCTATGATCTGCTCTCTATGGGCAATCTTGCTTTGAGCATATACATCTTATCGGAAAGGGTGTTCCTGAGTACAGTTATCAGAAAAAGGTGATTGGTGATTGGTGATTGGGAAAATACAAATATTTCCCCCTGCTCCCTGCTTCGCCTGCTCCCCTGCTCCCCTGCCTTATGTTGGGAGATAATGAAACTGCTAAATTTGTCTTACCAGGGCGATCGCTACGCCTGTAAACAAAACTTAATTTTATGCTATCTCAAACCTTAAAATACGCTTACTACCCCGGTTGTGTTGCTCAAGGAGCTTGTCGGGAGCTTTATCTCTCTACTCAATCACTTACCCAAGCTTTGGGTATTGAACTCATTGAACTTAAAAAAGCTGCTTGTTGCGGTTCTGGTACATTTAAAGAAGATTCTCAATTGTTAGAAGATACAGTTAACGCTCGGAATATAGCTTTAGCAGAAGAATTAAATCTACCTCTTCTTACTCATTGCAGCACCTGTCAAGGTGTGATTGGTCATGTTGATGAACGTCTCAAGCAATGCCAAGGAACTAACCCAGCTTATCTCCATCAAGTCAATGGCTTACTAGAAAAAGAAGGTTGTTCTCCTTATCGGGGTAGTACAGAGGTCAAACATTTACTTTACGCTTTGGTTACAGATTATGGTTTAGACAAAATCAGCCAGCGTGTCACCCGCAAGTTAAGCGGACTCAAGTGTGCAGCTTTTTATGGCTGTTATCTCCTCCGCGCTCAAAAATCCATGCCCTATGATGATCCATTCCAACCAGAAGCAATGGAAAATGTGTTTCGGGCTATAGGAGCAACACCCATATATTATCGTGGACGCACCCAATGTTGCGGTTGGCCTCTCTCTAGCTATGCTACTACCGAATCTTTCCAAATGGCAGGTATGCACATTCAAGAAGCTTTATCAAGTGGTGCTGATTGTATTGTTACACCTTGTCCCCTGTGTCATCTTAATTTAGATTCTCGTCAACCAGAGGTAGAAAAGGTGATTGGTAAAAAATTAGGTTTACCTATTTTACATTTACCACAATTAATTGCTTTGGCTTTAGGAGTTAGTCCTGAATTACTGGGTTTAGAACGTCACATTGTTTCCACAAAACCAATGTTAGAAAAATTGGGAATCTAATCTAAGTAGACTCTTTGAACCCACAATCTGCGTCCCTTGAGGGTGCAGATTGTCAAAAAATCTGCTGTAAATCAGGTAAATCATTAGCTTTCTGGAGAATAAATAAACTTTCATCACCTCCTCTACCAATCCTTAATGTTTCATCTAAGTAAGTAATATCCAGAGTTGCAACTCTACCTTTGGGACCTTTAGCATCTACAACTTTAAAAGGATTTAGTTGAGGAGTGTTAACACCTATAATTTTATCAATCGCTAAATAACGTTTATCAAAATAAACATTAATTCGCTTATCTGGTAAGTTAGATTGAGCTAAATCAGGTTCAAATCTAGCTGTTACTTTTACATATCCTGAGATAAATTTTAGGGGATGTTTGACATAAGCAAGGTTAAAAAATTGTGCATCAGCAACATTAATTACTTGAAATACTTTACCTATTCTTAATCCTAATGGGAGAGAATCCAAAGCGCGAATTTCTCTAGCTGTAGAGTATTGTAATTGCCAGACTCCATTTAATAAATTAATAGCATTCTGGAGTGGTTGAGGATGGGGATTGAGATTTTCTAATTCAACTGTTAAACTTTCTATTTCTGCGGCTTTCTTTGGGTCAATTTTTAAATTAGTAATAGGAGAACCATCATCCTGTTTTTTAAGTTCCTTAATTAATACTTGTAATTTTTCTTTCAATGCTTGACGTTCCATAAACTGATACTTTGCTACACTTAACAAATCAAATTGTAACCCAAAATGGAACTAAAAACCGTAACTTTAGAAATTCCTGTAGGTTGTAACCTGATTTTAGGACAAACTCACTTTATCAAAACCGTAGAGGATTTATATGAAATCATGGTAGGAATATCCTCACAGGTTAAATTTGGTATTGCTTTCTGTGAAGCATCCGCCGCTTGTTTAATTAGAATGGCTGGCAATGATCATACTTTGCAAGCAGTAGCTACTAAAAATGCCAAATCTATAAGTGCTGGACACTGTTTTTTAATTGTGTTAAAAGATGCTTATCCGATAAACTTTCTTAATGCTATTAAACAATGTCCAGAAGTTTGCAATATTTATTGTGCTACTGCTAATCCTGTACAAGTAATTTTGGCAGAAACCGAACAAGGAAGGGGTATTATTGGTGTGATTGATGGATTTTTACCCAAGGGTGTAGAAGGAAATGAGGATATAAAATCACGTCATGATTTACTGCGTAAATTTGGTTATAAAATGTAGTAATTGTGCAAGAAAAATGGCAATTAATTATAGACAAAAAATTATTAATCTATGGATAGTTTTTTTATTAGGTACGTTGTTTCATACACAGTTGGGTTTAATGCCATTATTTCACGGGTTAGATGTAGTAGAATCCCAACCAGCAACATCACTTAATGAAGTATCGGGTATTTTTTGGTTAATGTTAGGCTTCTTTATATTGCCGATGTTAGCAATTATTGGGAATACATTTACAGAAAATAAACGTTATCGATTTATTCATTTTGGCTTAACTATTTTTTATGGTGTAATGAATTTAATCCACCTAGTTTTAGATTTACTTTTACCCCAAGTTATTTGGTATCAAATTGCTTTGATGGTGTTTTTATTTTTGATTGGGTTATTGTTGATTTTTGTGGCTTATCAGTGGATGAAATATCCAGTAAATAGACAAAATCAGCCTGAAGGCAATATTTCTATACCTTTCAGTTAAGGGATAACAAATGATGATATTTTTAAATCTCTGACTTCTTGAATAAGTTGGGTATTTTCGTGTTTATAAATAAGCTGTTTGTTGTGCCTTTAACTTGAATAATTAATACAAGCAAGATGCTTGTGCTACTGTAACTTCAGGTTTTTTAATTATACAGTTTAGCTGCACATCAGCTTAAACCTTTAATTTGCACCAAGGCGGGCAGGATGCCCACCCCACAAGAGTTTCAATTTTAGATAATATGCAAGTTAAATGTCCAACAGCTTAATTCAAGATTGCTATATTGCTTTTATTTTAAAAATAGGCTAAGATATTAGGCTTGTAAAATTATATTGATATGATAAAATCAATAAAAATATCTATGAATCAGCTTAATTTTCAACGTGCTAATACTCTCAAAGCTGCTTATAATGCTTGTAGTTTAGAACCGCTAGAAGGTCCAGATATAGAAAAATACTATGTTGATTTATCAGCAGTGCGAAAATCTTCAGCCGTTAAGGGTGTAAGTACAATTTTGGATTTTCAGGAAGCTGGAAATTACACTACTATTTTATTTACCGGTCATCGTGGTTCAGGAAAAAGTACAGAGTTAAAAAGGATTCAAAATATCTGGGAGGAAAATTATCATGTGATTTATTTAGAAGTGAATGAAGAAACAGATATTAATGATGCTAATTTCACAGATTTATATTTAATAGTCATTAAACAAGTTGAATTTACTTTGCGGAAATTAGGTTTAAAATTTGATGAAAGACTATTAAAAAGTTTTGAGAATTGGTTTAAAGAAATTACTCAAGAAAATGAAGAGAGTGTAGAAAAATCTGTCAGTGTAGAATCAGAAGCCAGCTTGGGCGCAGACGCGCCATTTATTGCTAAATTAATGGTGAAGTTATTGGCACAGATTAAAGGATCTGATAAACAAAAAACGTCTATTCGTCAAACTTTAGAAAAAGATATTTCTCGACTTAAAGCAGATATTAACCTTTTACTAGATGACGCTTATGCTAAATTGCGGAAAAAGTATCCAGACTACAAGGGTTTACTAATTATTTTTGATAATTTAGATCGTGTTCCTCCTGGAGTTGCAGATCATTTATTTTTTGAATATGCGGCACAATTACAAGAACTGCATTGTACAATTATTTATACAGTTCCTATTTCGGTTTTGTGTTCGCCAAAAAATCCCCTATCTTTGTTTGATGGTAATCCTCATATTGTACCAATGGTGAATATTTACCAATTTGATCGGCAAAGTTCCCATTTACAAGATAATCAAACAGGACTGGAGGCATTAGCTAGTTTAATTGAAAAAAGGGTAGATATTGATGCTGTGTTTAATTCCCGTGATGAATTGCTAGAATTAGCAAAGGCTAGTGGTGGCCATGTACGTCAACTTATGCAAATTATGAGGGCTGCTTGTTTACGTGCCAGCACTAATGATCATGATAAAATTCAAGCTGAAGATATTGTTTATGCTGTCAAACAACAACAATTTAGTTTTGAAAGATTTATTCCCAATGACCATTATCCATTGTTAGTGCAAGTTTGTATTAATAAAGATGTGAGTAAAGATGATATTGGACAGTTAATGCTGTTTAATACTTCGGTTTTAGAATATAACGGTGATAACCGATGGAATTATCCTAACCCAGTGGTAATGCAAAATGAATTTTTCAGACAAGCACTGGCAGAAATTACAGCCTGATTTTAATTTTGAATTGGGGCAATTTATCGCTTTGAATGAGGATATTTTTGCGGAATTGTTGACTTTCGTTGACTTTTCCGAAAAGTTAACTTTGGGATTTATTGAAATTAACTTTCCTACCGATGCAGAGTTATTAATTAATGCTTTAAAAACCGATTATAAATGTCAGGAAGTTCAGTTTGTAACTCTCAATTTTCCCGATCCGAATTTGCGATTTTTACGAGATGCAATTATTCAGGAATTGCCAAAAGTTGAAAAAGAAGCAAATAAAAAGTTAGTATTAATTATTCAAGGTTTAGAAAAATCTATTGGTCTTTCTGGGGAATATCCGCCAGTTTTACAAGATTTAAATTTTGTCCGGGATGCTTATAAAAAAACCGTACCTCATCCTATTTTATTTATTTTACCAGATTACGCTATTAATAGATTAGCGAAATTTGCCCCTGACTTTTGGGCTTGGCGTTCTGGTGTGTTTAGATTTAAAACTTTAGAAAAAACCAGAGAAAATGCCATTGCTCAAACTCTGCAAGCTGAAATCAAAATTGACAGAGTAGAACCACCGGAAAAGCAAGAAAGGATTGGGATTTTACAACGTTTATTAATGGAATATAAGCCTACCTGTGAGCAAGTAAATGATGGTAATTTACGCAGGTATGGGAATATTTTATTGGAGTTGGGAACAGCTTATATTAGTCAGCATCAACCGGAAATAGCGAGGGGATGTTTAGAGGAAGCTTTACAAATTGCGGAAAAATTAGCAGATGTAAATTTTAAAAGTCAGGTTTTAAATAAAATTGGTGATGCTTATAGTGAGGAAAGGAAGTTTGAAACAGCGATTGATTTTTATCAACAAGGGTTAGATATTGCCCAAGAATTAGAAAACCGTAATGGTGAAGGTTATGTTTTATTTAAATTAGGTAATGCTTATTTGAATTTACGGCATTTTTCAGCAGCTAGAAACTATTATCAACTCTGTCTAACAATTGATCAAGAATTAGATGATCATGATAACGAAGCTAGTACCTACCACCAGTTGGGAATTGTAGCCCAAGAAATGCGAGAATATGCCCAAGCACGGGAATTTTATCAACAAGCTTTAGCTATCAAAATCGAATATGGCGATCGCTATTCTCAAGCTAGTACCTACCACCAGTTGGGAATAGTAGCCCAAGAAATGCGAGAATATGCCCAAGCACGGGAATTTTATCAACAAGCTTTAGCTATCAAAATCGAATATGGAGATAGATATTCTCAAGCTAGAACCTACCATAATTTGGGATATATAGCCCAAGAAATGCGAGAATATGCCCAAGCACGGGAATTTTATCAACAAGCTTTAGCTATCTATATCGAATATGGTGATCGCTATTCTCAAGCCTTAACTTATCAAAATTTAGGTATATTGGCACACTTACAGGAAAATGATCAAGAAGCGAGGGTAAATTTACAAACAGCATTAGATATATTTATTGAATATAACGACGAATATAGGGCGAATATTACGAGGGAGATTTTAGAGAAATTACCCCAATAAGCTCTTAAAAAAACATCTAAAATCAAAATTATTATACATTCGGATCAATCTAAAACAAATAACATTAATATCTTCTTCCTTCTTCTCTTGCTTCTCTAATGGATAATTCCCCCAGAGACATTTCTTGTTTTAATTCTTTTAATTGATTTTTAATTTCTAGTAATTCAGGTTCATTTATGATGGTGGCAACATTGCTAAATGAATTAATTTCTTTACCATTTAGACGAGCATGATTTTCAATTTGTTGCAGCATTAAAACAGATTTTTGCTGAATTATCTCATCTTCGGAACTTTTTATTTTTTCCGCTTCTGCTTGAATTACCTGTTGTAAAATTGTCTTAATTTCTGCCTGTAAAGAGTTACCATGTTTTTCGGCGCGAGTTTTTAAAGTCTCGATAATAATGGGATCTAAATCTTCTAAAATAATCTTAGTCATAGTTGAGTATTTACATTTCCATAAATTTGGCTCTTTGATAATATTTTAACATCTAAACTTTCCCAAATGCTTAAAAACAACTTAAAAAAATTCCGCTTCCTCAATACTTGCTTGAAAAAAACCATTATACTGTTCGCTTCCTAACCACCATCCTGCATTTATTTGGGAAGGAATAGTATAACCTTGAAAACTAGTTTCTTGAGAAAATGTACCACCAAAGGGTATATATTGCCAACTTTTATCTGTGGTTTGATTTCCCCAACGTGGTAATTTTACTTCTAAAACTCTACCATTTTCATCAATGATAAAAGTGAGATTAACTGTTTCACCCTCAATATTGAAAGTTGCTTGAATTGTATTGTGATCAATAGCTTGCAAACTTACCTGATTTTGTGGTAATAAAGCAGATGGCAACCAGAATAATTCACCTGCAAATCTACCAATACTAGAACGGTTAATATCAGGATTTTCTTCTTTGACTAATGGGATTAACCCCCAAATTTTAAACTCTACTTTTGCTGAATTATTATAATAATAATCTGCTCCTTTAATATTAAAAAATTTATTACCCATTACTGCTTGCCAAACAAATCCTTTAGCAGTTAAAATTTCTGTAGCTTGCATGGGTAATTTTTTATCTTTACTAGGTTGAAAATAACCTTGCATTTTTAACTTCACACCAGTTGCTAAGGGTGTTCCCAGAGTAATAGCGTGTAAGAAATAACGTTGTACTGGTTCTGGTAAGTTATTAATTACATCTTGGGTAAATGGCTGTTTTTCTGTTTTGGTATTTTCCAGATTTTGCCAAATTTGATTAATATTGTTTTGCAGCATATTTTTTTAATAACGAACTACAGAGACACAGAGGATACAGAAAAAAATATTAGTAAGCTTTGAGTGTTAAGGAAGTAAAAATAGTAAGGGTTTAGCAATGCTAAACCCCTACAGTATACTGACTGATTACAAATCAATTTCAGCTTTTAACACCGTTGCATCATTGCTATGTGACACCTTAAAACCGAGTCTTTCACATACTTTTTGCATTCCTAAATTATCAGCTAAGATATCAGCAGAAATAGAGGATATTTTCTCGTTTTTACCTACTTCTATTAATCTCTTGACTAACTCTGTACCTAAACCATTACATTGATAGCGATCGCTCACCAACATAGCAAATTCTGCCCCATCATTACCATGTAATTTACTCAATCTTCCTACGGCTAAAATTTCCGTTGCTTGAGTTTCTGGGTTGTGATGTTCTGCGACTAATGCCATTTCTCGATCATAGTCAATAAAACAAATTCTTGTCAGTCTTTCATGAGCTATTCTTTGACTTAATTTAACCATGTGAAAATACCGCAAATAAACACTTTCCTCTGATAGTGTTTTATGGAATTTTACCATTAATGGTTCATCTTCTGGACGGATCGGACGGATAGTAATTGGTGTACCATTTTTTAATGTCCAATCACTAACATATTGGTGAGGATAGGGACGAATTGCTAATTTTGGTAATTCCGTTTCTCCTACATCAGCAGAATGTAAAACTATTCTACCATCTAATGCTATTAAACCACCAGGATGATCAGGAGAGGGAGGAATAGCTAATAAAGGATTAATATCTATTTCTTTAATCGCTGGTTGTTCAACTACCAAATGACTAAATACTACTAACAATTCCTCCAAAGCTGCCATATCTATACTTTGTCTACCCCGCACTCCTTTTAAAGCTTTGTAGATTTTAGTTTGTTCCATCATTCGCCGTGCTAGGGTACTATTTAAAGGTGGTAAAGCAATGGCGCTATCTTGGAAAACCTCGACTAATTCTCCCCCAGCACCAAATAATAATACTGGTCCAAACTGCGGATCTAAACTACTACCAATTATCAATTCATAACCGCTAGTTTTGACCATTTGCTGCACGGTTACGCCTAAAAAATCTTCTAGTTTGGCTTTTTGTAATACCGAAGTTTCTATTAAATGATAAGCTCTTTTTACAGCTTCGGCATTTCGCAAATTTAACTGTACTCCCCCCACATCTGTTTTATGGGTAATTGTTTGGGAATACAATTTTAAAACCACGGGATAACCGATTTTCTCCGCACATTCTACTGCTTCTTCTGCACTCTTAGCAATACTTCCAGCGACAACTGGAATACCATAAGCAGCTAATATTTCTTTAGATTCAAACTCTGTTAAAATTGTTCTTCCGGCTTTTCTGGCATCGTTAATAATGGTTTCCACCAATGCACAATCACGGGTATTTATATCACATTCTAAACTTGGTAATACCGGAGTTTCATAAATACCCTTGAGGTTATAGCTATACTGCCACATATAGCTAAATATCCGCGCTGCTGTATCGGGATAAGCATAAGTAGGAATACCTTGACGGTTAAGAATTTGTTTTCCTTCTGCCACATCTTCCCCACCCATCCAACTAGCTAAAATTGGTTTATTCGCCATTTGGGAATAGGGTTTTAATTCCTCAGCAATTTTTGTTGGATCTGTCATTGCTTGGGGTGTTAAAATTACTAATAACCCATCACTATTAGGATCTTTAGCTGCAATTTCTAAAGCTTTTGTATAACGTTGAGGATCGGCATCTCCTAAAATATCAATCGGGTTATTATGACTCCATTGTGGTGGTAAAATTTCATTCAAAGAATTAATGACTTCTTGGGAAATTGGTGCGAGTTTGCCTTTACTTTCTATTAATGTATCGGTGGCTAAGACTCCAGGACCACCAGCATTAGTTAAAATTGTTAAATGTGGCCCTTTGGGGCGCGGTTGTTTTGCTAATACTTCTGACATATCAAATAAATCAGAAATACTATCAACTCTTAATACTCCACATCTTCTAAATGCAGCATCTAAAACAGCATCACTTCCTGCTAATGAACCTGTATGAGAAGCGGCCGCTTTTGCTGCTGCTGCGGTACGACCGGCTTTAATAACAATTATCGGTTTTGTTAATGCTACTTCTCTCGCTGCGGATAGAAAAGAACGCGCATCACCGATGGATTCCATATAAATTACAATACTTTTTGTATTGGGGTCATCTCCCAAATAATAAATTAAGTCTCCCCAACCTATATCTAACATTGAACCGATAGAAACGAAGGCACTAAAACCAACGTTTTCCTGTAAACTCCAATCTAGAATTGATGTACATAAAGCACCGCTTTGACTGAGGAAACCTACGTTTCCTGGTTGTGCCATTTTACTAGCAAATGTGGCATTTAAACCGGAAATTGGACTCATAACTCCTAAACAGTTTGGTCCAATAATTCTAATTTTTCCTTTGTGTGCTATGTCGAGAATTTCTTTTTCTAAAGCTATTCCTTTTTCTCCTGCTTCTTTAAAACCAGCCGAGATAATTATTGCCCCTTTAATTCCAGCTTGCACACAATCAGTAATAATTTGTGGTACTGTAGGCGCAGGGGTAGCAATTACCGCTAAATCTATTTTTTCAGGAACATCAAAAATAGTAGGATAGGCTTTAATTCCTAATACACTATTGTGCTTAGGATTGATAGGAAAAACTGTTCCATTAAACGGATTTGTAATTAAATTCAAAAGTAAAGTTCTACCCACACTTCCAGGTTTTTCACTAGCACCAATAACAGCAACGGTTTGAGGTGCAAAAATCGCGTCTAAGGGGTTTAGTCTCTCAGTTTGTAAGATGTCGTAAGCTTTGTCTGGGTTTCGTGTGATAGATGCTTGCATAATTACTCCTTAATCAGTTATTTGTTATTAGTCATTAGTCATTGGTTATTAGTTCTTGATTAAAAGTTATACCAATTACCCATTACCCATTTTTCACTCTGAATTCATCCATGAATTGTTATTTTGTTCTAGAATTTGCATGATTTTTGAAAGTGCAGTGGTAATGCCTTTTTGTGCTGTTAGTGAAATGCGATCGCACAATTCAAAATTCTCTCCTGGGACTGTAATTAACCAGGCTTCTGGACAATAATTATACAGGTATTGAGACAAATAAAGCAATGATTCTGGATTCAATATATGTCCATTTATTTCTTTACCCATCGCTGGTAATAAAGATTCTACCTGTACATCCTCAGTTTGGCAATTAACACCAGCATCAACAAAAATTACTATATTTGTCTGGGCTAAATTTGCAGCTAATTCTGGTGTTAATTGATGAACACCATAGGATTTCACATTGGATAAATGCCATGATTGAATAGTATTTGCTATTCGTTGTCCAATGGCATCATCACCACGTAAATCATTACCATAACCAATTACTGTTGTTGTGATCATTATTCGTTAGGAAGATTGAAAAAGTCTTGATCTAATATTTGTTCTAGGGAAAAAGGGCAAATATTTGGATATTCATTTTCTGGAGGAATACGCACACCAAAAGAGGCTTTTTTCCCTTCTTGAATGGCTAAATTACGCCCGTCAGGATAGGCTCTTTCTAATGCTGTTTCTAAATAGGATTTCAAAGAAGGAGTATTTTTCAGAGCAATTAAAATCCGTTGACGATGTTCAATGATGGAACGATACCAACTTTGTGTCATGGAATCAGGAGCATCATGTTGTACCATCAGTTTTAGTAGATGTGCCAATAAAACCATTAAGTTACTTTCTAATGCTCTTTTTTCTGATTTCCCCAACTCTTTAAGCTCCTCAATTAAATGTTCAATATCTAATGAGTTAAATTGTTTGGTTTCTAAGGAGTTAATCGTTTGTTCAATCCACAGTTGAAAATCTTGTTCATAAAGATTTAACGAGTTATTAGACTGTTGTTGTTCTAATTGTTGTTTCACTAACTTCTCCTTTTTAATCTTGAAGTTCTATTAGTCATTTTATCATATATGTTATGAAATTAAGGACGTTTTTTGGCAACCACGGGGGTTTGCCCCTACATTAACAAGCGTCACAAGTTCTGCAAGAGTTACGAATCCAACCAAAACCAACGCGATCGCCTATTTTTAATGAAGTCACATCTTCTTTAATTTTTGTTACTTTTCCCACCACTTCATAGCCAGCAACTAAGGGAAATGTACTCACATTCCAGTCATTATCTCTCATGTGAATATCGGTATGACACAAACCATTATGAGTCACTTCAATTTCAATATCTTGACGACCTAATTCTGCGGTTTCATACTCCCATTTCTCTAGGTTCTCTCCTTGTTTCAAAGCTGCATAACTTGAGAATTTTTCAGTTAGTGTCATAAAAGCTGATCCTATATTATGATTATGTTTTTAATTTTCTTTAATGTTCCCACACCTATCTAATATCTCAACCTGACAACATAAGAAATTATACGAAAATTAAAAGTTCTTAATACAAATGGTTATTCATACCAAGGAAAATTTTGTTCTCGTTAGCAACAGATTAATTTTTTTTAAAATAGCATCAAAACTTGAGGAATTTGTGAAGAAACTCCACGAAAACAAACACAAACTTATGTTAATAATAAATGTGATTTATAGATTATTGGTTGTATAATCAATTGCGGTAACTGAATAAAGACAGTTAAAAAAATTTAGATAAGTTGTGAGGCTGTTTTATGCCTGAAGTCAATTTTCAACAGCCAATTAATAGTGCTGCTACTATTGTAAAAGAATACGCAGTGGGGAAACGAGACTTTGAAAGAGCAGAATTAAGTGATGCTAATCTACAAGATGTTGACTTAAAAGGATCTAATCTTAGTTATGCTTATTTAAGTACAGCTAACCTTAGCGGTGCTAATTTACGCGGTTGTGATCTTAGCTACGCTGATTTGAGTCAAGCTAATTTACAGAATGCAGATTTGCGGGGTGCAATGTTGTTTTCTGCGAATCTACGTCAAGCTGACTTGCAGGGAACCCATTTAGAGAATGCTGACTGTAACCATAACACCCATTTTCCCCACAACTTTGACCCAATGCAAGCGGGGATCAAGATGAGCGAATAACAGTATACATACTGAGGCGGCTATATCAGCCGCTTTTTTTTATACAACTAAAAGATCCCCGAATTCTCAAAGAATTTGGGGATCTATAAGATAATGTAATTAATCTCGACAAATTTGATTTACCACATTTCCATCTTTATTCACCAATTCTATCAATAAAGGCATTTGTCCCACCGCATGAGTAGAACAACTCAAACAAGGATCAAAAGCCCGAATACCAGCCTCTACCCGGTTTAACATTCCCTGTTGAATATCACTACCATTGACAAAATGACGGGCAATTTGGGCAACTGTACGATTCATTGCTAAATTATTTTGACCAGTAGCAATAATCAAATTTACCTTTGCCATCAAACCATTTTCATCAACTTTATAATGATGGAATAAAGTCCCCCTTGGTGCTTCACTGACACCCACAGCTTCTAATTGATTAATACCAGCTTCCGCCCGCAAACGAGTTGATAAAATATCTGGGTCATCCAGTAAAATTTCAATGTGTTCAATACAAGCCAAAATTTCAATTAACCGTGCATAGTGATAAAAGAAAGAAGATTTAACAGTACCAGTTCCATGACTGCGAAATTCTTTTAATTCTTTATCTGCTAACGGTGTACCAATGTGGCTACAAACATTCAACCTTGCCAATGGTCCAACGCGATACATTCCACTATCTAAACGGCAATGATCGCTTGTATCAGGATAACCTAAAGGACGATAGTAAGGAGATTTTAAATAAGAATCAGCTTGCACAGCTTCACCGATAAATTCAGGATAATTAGCAGCATCTAATTTATCAGCAACAATATTTCCTGCACTATCAACAAAGCGGATATGTCCATCGTATGTTTCCCATAGACCATCAGGAGTCACTAAACCCATAAATAAACTAGGAAAATTACCAAAAGTTTGCGCTTCTTTTTCGTAATCTTTTAGTAAACCTTTAAATAAATCTATGGCATTTAAAACCGTGGTTTTTGCTTCAGGAATGCGGTTTTGAATATGAGTGCGATTTTCTTGGGTTAAAGGATCACTGACACCACCAGGAACTGCCCAAGAAGGATGGACTTTTTTACCTCCTAATAGTTCAATAATTTCCTGTCCAAATTGCCGTAAACGAATACCACCTCTAGCTAATTCTGGGTCGGCTGCTATCAAACCAAACACATTTCTGTTTGCTGGTTCGCTGTCCATTCCTAATAATAAATCTGGGGCGCTAAGGTGAAAGAAACTCAAAGCATGAGATTGGACAATTTGCCCTAAATTCATTAACCTGCGTAATTTTGTCGCGGCTTTGGGGATAGTGACAGCCAGTATTTGATCACCTGTTTTTGCTGATGCCAATAAATGACTTACTGGACAAATACCGCAAATTCTTGCAGTAATTCCAGGCATTTCTGGGAAAGGACGACCCACACAAAACTTTTCAAAACCGCGAAATTCTGTCACATGAAACCGCGCATCATTTACTTGACCGTCATCGTCTAAATAAATACTAATTTTGGCGTGGCCTTCTATTCTCGTAACCGGATCAATAACGATTTTTTTCATATTATTTGGGAATTGGGAATTGGGAATTGGGAATTGGGAATTGGGAATTGGGAATTGGGAATTGGGAATTGGGAATAAATAATTATCTATTCACTGTCACCAGTCACCAGTCACCAGTCACCAGTCCCCAGTCCCCAGTCCCCAGTCCCCAGTCACCAATCACCTAGAGATCATAAACCCTAGCTTCTTCGGTTTCTGGAAACTCTTCACAGTATTCTTCAAAAGCTGTTTTTAAAGGTTTCATTGCCCGTTGGTGGGCTATTTCCGCTTGTATTTCTTCTACCACATCCCAAGCGGCTGCACATTCGGGGGAATTAATTCCTTTTTCTGAACAAACAAGACGAGCTTTTCTAATTTCATCTTGTAATTCTTGTTCTAACAAAATTGCATGGGGTTTTTCTAAAGCACTGCTACCAGCTAAGATGTCAGTTAATGAGATTATTCCTATTAATTCGCCACTAATTACCGGCGCACGATGTAAACGATAATTAGCAAATAATCTGGCTACATATTCTAAACCTAGTTCGGGATTGACGACAATACAAGGTTTAGTCATAATCTCATAAACACGGATTTTATTTGTATCTTTCCCGTAGGCTATGACTTTATAAACAATGTCGCTTTCAGTTACAATTCCATAAGCATCTTGATCATGACGACGATCTACAATTAACGCCCTCCAGTCTCTAGCTTTCATTAAATCAATTGCTTCTTTAACTGTAGCAGAACCGCGAATCATTGCTACATCTTTTGTCATTACATCTGCTGCTTTTAACATAATTCACCTCTTAAAAAATAGGGACTGGTGATTGGTGATTGGTGATTGGTGATTGGGTAATTAATTTGATGTTTACCTATCAACTATCAACTATCAACTATTAGCCAAATTTAATCATTTCCCGTCCTTCCATTACTGGTATTTCTCCTTTTAATAATGGTTCAAGTGCCGCACGAATGCGAGGGGCTGAAGGAGGACAACCGGGTAAATAAATATCAACTGGTACTATGTAATGAACGGGTACAACTTTATCAATTAAGGGTGGAACAATACCAGGTGAATGGGGTATTTGTTGATTAACATCTGCACCTTCAATATAAGCTAATTGCAGACTCACATCTGCATTTCCTGTTGGGTTACGCATAGCGGTTACATTTCCAGTAACAGCGCAATCTCCAAAGGAAATAATTGTTTTGGTGCGTTTCCTAATTTTGTGGATCAATTCTAAATGTTCTTCGTTAGCGATCGCCCCTTCAACTAATACCACATCCACGCCTTCGGGATATTCTTTAATATCAGCAATGGGACTATAAACTACATCAACTTGGGCAGCTAAATCTATCAACCATTCATCCAAATCTAAAAAGGACATATGACATCCAGAACATCCACCTAACCATACTGTTGCTAATTTTATTTTATCCATCTTTGTACCTTTTTATTTTTTATTTGTTACTTGTAAGTAATATTTTCCATTCTTTCACAACATTAATTGGAACTGAAATATCAATAGACTTCGCACCAGGTAAAGGTATTGCCAAATTTAAAGGTTCGGTCGGTAATTGGGGCAATATTTCAGTGAAATTATATTGACCAATTGTGGGCGCTGGTGCTTCATCTAAAAATATATCAGGAGCGTTCCAAATTTGACCAGTTTTTGAGGTAATTCTTAACGGTTGGGGGTGAATTAATTCCGCAGAACCAGGAAAACCAACTAAGCGCAAATTAATATTAGATGTTTGCCCAGAGTAAACTTGTTTAAACAAAACAACTTGCCAAACTTTACCTAAGTGATCATCTAATTTTGTTTGTGAGCGATAAAGAACTTCTCCTGGAGTTTCTTCTATTTGCGTAACAACAGCAATTGCAGTCTGGAAGGTGAAACTTCCTAAACCCAGGAATATCAATGTTGTCAATATCCCCAGGAATAGCAACCGTAAAAAGATGTTGCCAATACGGTTTAACATTGGTTTTACCTCCTGGTAATTGGTAGGAAATATTCCCCGATACCCAACCTTCTAAACATTCCATTGTTTTTTCTCTCTGGCAGTGACTAAAAATTCAATTTTGCCTCGATCATGTACCATTTCTCCCACACTAGAACCTTGATAGAACAGCGCACCTGTAGGACAGGCATTTACACACTTACCACAAGAAGTACAAGTTTGAGAAGTTCCCCAAGGCTGATTTAAATCAGTAATTACGTGAGATTTTGATCCTCTACCTGCCATGTCCCAAGTATGTGCGCCTTCAATTTCATCACACACACGAACACAGCGAGTACAAAGCACACAACGATTATGATCTATGCCAAATCTATCATGAGAAGTATCAACAGAACGTTTAGGATTTTGATATTCTAAACGTACATGATCCATGCCCATTTCTATGGCTAAATCTTGTAATTCACAATTGCCATTAGCAACACAAACAGAACAAATATGATTACCTTCGGCAAATAACATTTCGATAATTGTCCGGCGGTATTTTTGGAGGCGATCGCTATTTGTATTCACCTCCATTCCTTCAGAAACTTTGGTAACACAAGCTGGTAAAAGTCTATTCATACCAGCAATTTCTACCAAACACAAACGACAAGCACCCACATCTCCCACACCTTCTAAATGGCAAAGTGTAGGAATATGTATACCCGCTTCCTGTGCTGCTTCTAGTAAGGTTTCATCCTCACGGGCGCTAATCATTTGCCCGTTAATTGTTAATGTTTTTACTGTCATACGAATTTTAGATTTTGCAATTAGTAACTATCAATTGTCAATTGTCAATTATCAATTATCAAAGCTAAATACTCATCTCGAAAATATCGCAAAGTGCTAAAAACTGGATTTGGTGCAGACTGTCCTAAACCACATAAACTGGTATATTTCACCATGTCACACAATTCTTCTAATAATTGCAAATCAGCTTGTGCAGCTTTACCATCACCAATCTTCACTAATAAATCATGAAGTTGCACAGTTCCCACCCTACAAGGAATACATTTTCCACAGGATTCATCCATACAAAATTCCATGAAAAATCTCGCCACATCTACCATATTTGTGGTTTGATCCATGACAATCATCCCACCAGATCCCATCATTGATCCCAAAGCAGTCAATGATTCATAATCTACAGGTGTAGCAAATTTTGACGCAGGTATACATCCCCCGGAAGGTCCTCCAGTTTGTACTGCTTTAGCAATACCACTATCAGGAACACCACCACCCATTTCTTGAACAATTTCCTCTAAAGTTGTCCCCATAGGTACTTCTATTAACCCTGTATTGCGGATTTTTCCAGCTAGTGCAAAAACCTTTGTCCCTTTACTTTTTTCTGTGCCAATACTCGCAAACCATTCCGCACCATTTCTCATAATTGGTGCAATATTCGCAAAGGTTTCTACATTATTAATTAAGGTGGGATAACCCCATAAACCAGATTCCGCCGGATAAGGTGGCCGGGGGTGAGGAACACCACGTTTACCTTCAATAGAAGCCATTAATGCTGTTTCTTCACCACAAACATACGCACCTGCACCAATACGAATTTCTATTTTAAAATCAAAGGGTGATTCAAATATTTGTGACCCTAAAAGTCCTAATCTTTGGGCTTGGCGAATAGCAGTTTCTAATCTTTTAATAGCGGTGGGATATTCTGCCCTCACATAAATATAACCTTGACTTGCCCCCACAGCATAAGCAGCGATCGCCATTCCTTCTAATACTCGATGAGGATCACTTTCTAATACACTCCTGTCCATAAATGCACCCGGATCACCTTCATCCGCGTTGCAAATAACAAACTTTTTCTCACCTTGAGATTTTGCCACTGTCGCCCATTTTAAACCTGTGGGATAACCAGCACCTCCCCTTCCTCTTAACCCACTTTTAGTAATAGTTTCTACTACTTCAGTAGGTTTCATTTCTCTTAGCACTTGGTAAAGGGCTTGATAACCATTTTCCACAATGTAAGATTGAATCCTATCCGGGTCAACTTTACCACTATTTTCTAACACAATGGGTAATTGTTTAGTAAAAAATGGTTGGCTCAAATCTTGCTGTTTTAAATCTGTTTCCTTACCCTGTACAGCCTCAATCACTTTTGCTGCATCCTCTGGGGTAACTTGTTCATAAAGTTTCGTTTCTTTGTTGTTTTCTTGATCCACCTGAACTAAAGGACCTTGACAACAAAGCCGCATACAACCCACACCAGAAACATGAATTTCATCCTCTAAACACGCAGCTTTTACAGATTTTTCTAAGTTATCTTTCACCATTTGAGAACCAGAAGACAAACAACCCGCAGCAGTACAACAACGAATCTGTACAGGTTTCGCCTGAGAACGTTCTATTCTGGCAATTTCTAATAATTCATTTAGTTCCATTCTGCCATTCTCCCACTTTTTCACAAACTGTTTCTGAAGTTTGATTTCCTAAAACAGCACCATCAAAAACTACCGCCGGTGCAATACCACAAGCACCTAAACATCTTGCAGTTAACAGGGAAATTTCCCCATCAGGTGTTGTATCTCCAGCTTTAATTTTGGTGGTATTTTCTAAACTTGTTAAAATCTCCTGTGCGCCTTTTACATAACAAGCAGTACCTGTACAAACTACACAATTATGTTTACCTTTGGGCGCAAGGGAAAATAAATGATAGAAAGTTGCTACCCCATAAACCCGACTGGGTGGTAATTTTAATTGGTGGGCAATGTACAACAATAAATCTAGTTCTAAATAACCGAATAATTCTGAAGCCCGATGGAGAATTTCAATCAGTGCATCTTGTTGATATTGATGCCGTTTGATAGTTGCGTCCAACATTTTCAAACGTTTATCTCCACTCGGATGATTCTTAGGAGGTGAATCTGTAGTTTTCATAAGTATTGATAATTGTTGATTGATTGGTAATTGGTAATTGGTAATTGGTAATATTTAAAAATCTTCCCTATTCCCTATTCCCTATTCCCTATTCCCTATTCCCTATTCCCTCAAAATGTATAATATACACAGAACAAGGTGCATGATGTAAAACATAATTACTAACACTACCGATTAAAAATTCGGTGATTCCAGACAGTCCACGTCGTCCAATCACAATCAAATCCGCATTCCATTCTTTGGCAAAGTTACAAATTACTTTACCCGGACTACCAACATTTTGCGAAAATTCAGTATTAATGTTCTCAGAATTTGCTTGGGCGCAGAATTTTTGTAACATTTCCAAACCCTCGTCTTTACGCACTTCCAGCTTTTGCAAGTACCTTTTCATGCTGTCATCACCCCAGCCTGGATAGTAATCCATCTGAGAAATAACCATTACATCATGAATGCCGTCTTCATCAGGTGATAAAACGTGCAATAGCATTAATTTGGCTGATGTTAACCTTGCTAAAGACAGGGCTTGTTCAAAAACTTGCTTTCCCATGTCCGAGCGATCCAATGCAACTAAAATTTTGTTAAACATCGCTACCCCCATCTTAGCTCGCCAATTATTGAAAATAGCTCTTTCTGCTTTCTAGATTCTTGGTTAGTCAAAATATGTTTATTTCATTTGGATTTCTTGACACTAATCTTCACAATTCGTTAATTTTTCACACCTGCCCTGTGACTTGGTTTTACACTTATGCTTATAGGCAAACAATTTGAGGAACTTGTGAGGATAGATTATAGGACTTACGCAAGATATGACTAAAAACCTTATTCTTGCGTAGGGGTAATTCATGAATTACCCCTACTTTCGTTCCCTTTTGCGTAAGTCCTGGATTATTGGTAATTCAGTCAGTATTCATCTGAGAAATTGGTTAATTACAGCAGGAGTCAGGAGTAAAACTGGCTTTGTGTATAGGTTTTAATTTAGATTCTGTACCGTATGGCTAACGCCACGCTACTCTATCGGCTGACGCTCACGGCGAAGCCTCATTGATCTGCAATCTGCTGTATCCAATAGGTATGTTTGGCGTAAGCCTGAAAAAGCTGACTACTGAGGGCTGTTAGCTGAATGCTTACTGATAATCAAAGCAATTTACAGGCTAGTATTTATATTTAATTTATATTTAATTTATATTTAATTTATATTTAATTTATATTTAATTTATATTTAATTTATATTTCATCATCTACTGATTTATCAATTATTCTGACTTGTTAGCACCGAATTATTACAGAATATATATTTTCAGCTTGATATAAATTTATATTTCTACATCAATGTTACTATGTTACTATTTAATGTATAGAGTTAAACTTGTTTAAATTATATCTAGGAAAACATAATTTAATATTAAGTTGTTTTCCACTATTACCAGCTTTTAAAGCTACTAGATTAGGGAAGCTTTTAATATGAAGATTTTAGTGATCGAGGATGACCAGTTAAATGCCTATGCACTTACCACCTTTCTCACTGAGCAAAATTATGCAGTAGAAGTGGCCAATGATGGTGATGCAGGCTGGGATTTAGTCGAAACTTACGACTATGATTTAATTCTTTTAGATGTTATACTACCCAAAATGGATGGTATTAGTTTATGTAAGAAAATCCGCTCTAGTGGTCGGCAAGTACCGATTTTATTATTAACAGGATGTGATAGCTCTCACGATAAAGCCATTGGCTTAGATGCAGGTGCTGATGATTATGTAGTTAAACCTTTCAATCAAGAAGAACTTATAGCTCGTGTTAGGGCATTATTAAGACGGGGAAGCATCGCTTCACAACCTGTATTAGAATGGGGTAACTTAAGATTAGATCCCAGTAGTTGTGAAGTAATATATCAGCAGAATCTCCTCTCACTCACACCAAAAGAGTATGCTTTGTTAGAACTCTTGATGCGAAATAATCGCCGAGTCTTTAGCTGTGGCATGATTTTAGAGCATCTTTGGTCCTATGAAGACACACCGGGAGAAGAAGCCGTTCGCACCCACATTAAAGGTTTACGTATGAAGCTAAAATCAGTGGGAGCGCCTCACGATTTAGTAGAAACAGTATATGGTATTGGTTATCGTCTTAAACCCCAGGAAGATGAAGAAAAGCAATTAGGAAACAGGGGAAATAAAAAGACCAAAGAAACAGGAGAAACAGGGGTATTCAAGGATCAGAAAAGGAATTTAAAATCTCAGCAAACTCTGACAGCTATTGGGGCAATTTGGCAGCGATTTCGTGGACGGGTAGAGGAACAAGTTACTATCATAGAACAGGCAGTACAACAAATTGTAAATTCAAGCTTAAACTCAAGCTTAAACTCAGAAGTGCAAACTGAAAATTCATCACTTGCGCTATCACAGGCTATTAAAGAAGCCCACACTTTAGCGGGATCTTTAGGCACTTTTGGTTTACCTAATGGTTCAGAATTAGCGAGAAAAATTGAGAAATTACTCAAATCTGGTAAAACCCTAACTACAAGTGATACAACCAATCTCAAAAATTGGGTTAAATTACTCCGTCAAGAAATTGATAGCAAAAATCAGGAAAATCTACCCTGCCATAATAATAACCATAAACATTCTTTAAATTTACCACAACCATTAGACCAAACAACCACTAAAGCCAAAATATTAGTCGTAGATGATGACCCACAAATTTTAGCATTATTACAAACATTACTTACACCTTGGGGAATGGAAATTATTCCACTTAATTATACCCTGCATTTTTGGCAAACTTGGCAAAGCGTCCAGCCAGATATGCTAATTTTAGATATAGAAATGCCTGGTACAAATGGGATTGAATTATGTCAAATGATTCGCAATGATCCCCAAGGTAGTGAACTACCAATTTTATTTCTTACTGTCCATAACGATGTCGAAATAGTGAATCAAGTTTTTAGCGCAGGTGCTGATGATTTTGTCAGCAAACCCATCATAGAATCGGAGCTAGTTAACCGCATTATTAACAGATTAGAACGGGTGAAACTGTTAAGAAGAATGGCGCAAAATCGAAACAAGCAAGTTAATAACCTAGAAAATCAAAGTAGATTTATTCAGGAAAGTTATCACAATTTAGTAGAAGTTTATCCAGAAGCAATTTTGATTGTCAGTGCAGATAAATTTGTCTTTGTCAACAGTGCCACAGTGAAACTTTTTGGTGTTACATCAACAGCAGAATTATTAGGTAAGAAATTTATTGACTTTGTACATCCCGATTTTCACAGGGAAATGAACAAAGAACTGCAAAATATCCAAATCAATAAACAATCAATTTCCTTGCATGAAGTTAAGTTTGTCAGATTAGACGGTAGGAAAATTCATGTAGAAATAGTGGTTGCTTCTCTCACCTACCAAGGTCAATCAGCAGCCCAAATATTTGCTCGTGATATTACTCAACGCAAGCAAACAGAATTAGCACTGCACAAAGCTAAAGACGAACTAGAATTAAGAGTAGCAGAACGTACAGCCGAGTTAATTACTGTTAATCACCAATTACAATCACAACTCGATGAAAGACGACGGACACAGGAAGCCCTGCGAATTTCTCAAACTCGATTTGAAGGCATTTTAAGTATAGCTGATGATGCCATTATTTCTATTGATAGTAATCAAAAAATTACTTTATTTAATCAAGGTGCAGAAAAGATTTTTGGCTACTCTGCTCAAGAAGTGCTAGGAGAAAAACTAGATTTACTCTTACCTATGCGCTTTGCTGAACAACATCGCCATCATGTATCTGATTTTGGTAAATCTTCAGGTTCTGCTCGCAGAATGGGAGAAAGAAGAGAAATATTTGGTTGCCGCAAAGATGGTACTGAATTTCCCGCAGAAGCTTCTATTTCTAAATTAGAAGTGGGTGAAGAATGTGTTTACACAGTAATATTGCGAGATATAACTGAACGTAGACAAGTGGAAAAAATGAAAGATGAATTTGTCTCTGTTGTTAGTCATGAATTGCGTACTCCCCTAACATCAATTCACGGATCTTTAGGAATGTTAGCTAGTGGTTTATTACCAACAGATTCAGAACAGGGTAAACGCTTGTTGCAAATAGCCACTGATAGCACCGAGCGTTTAGTAAGATTAATTAATGACATTCTCGACATTGAGCGCATCGAGTCGGGTAAAGTCAAAATGGAACGGGAAACTTGTAATTCAGAAGATTTAATTAACTCGGCTGTGAATATTATGCAGCCTCTAGCCAATAAAGCTGGGGTAAAATTATCTATTTCTAGTGTATCTGTAAAACTCTGGGCTGATCCGGATCGGATCATTCAAACTTTAACAAATTTGTTGAGTAATGCGATTAAATTTTCCACATCTGGGGCTACAGTTTCCTTGCTGACAGAATTAAAAGAAAATGAGGTGCTGGTGACAGTTACAGATACTGGACGGGGAATACCATCTGATAAGTTAGATAGTATTTTTGAACGATTTCAACAAGTTGATTCTTCAGATTCACGCAACCACGATGGTACTGGTTTAGGGTTAGCGATTTGTAAGAGTATTGTACAGCAGCACGGCGGACAAATCTGGGTAAAAAGTTTGTTAAACAAAGGTAGTAGTTTTTATTTTACACTGCCAATTGGCCAGATTGATCAAACACTTGAATTAGAAAATTTAGCCACTGAAGAAACTGAAGAAATTATCATTAATAATCAGCATTCTCCTTTGGTTTTAGTTTGTGATGATGATGCGGTAATTCGTAGTGAATTAAAAAACTTATTGGAACAAGGGGGATATCGGGTAATTACAGTAGATAGTGGTGAAGAGGCGATCGCTCAAGCCGTTGCTCAACATCCCGATGTCATTGTATTAGACTTAGTCATGCCCGGTATGAATGGCTGGGAAACAATGGCACTATTAAAGAAACGTCCAGATACTCAGGATATACCAATTGTGATTTGTAGTGTCTACAAACCCAATAAAAATAATCAACCCAGTGCTAATTTTGTTGATTGGTTAAGCAAGCCAGTAGAGGAAAATTCCCTGTTAAATTCCTTGAGAAAAGTTGTATCTGAACCTTCTCGCAAAGTTAAGATTTTAATTGTTGAAGATGATCATGATTTGGCAGATTTATTAGCAACTTTGTTTGCTAGACATGATATTGAAACTTTCCTGGCTAAAACTGGTAGAGAAGCTATTCATCTCAGTCAAAAGGTAAATCCTGATTTACTAATTCTTGATTTAATCTTGCCAGAGAGTGATGGTTTTACAGTTGTAGATTGGTTAAAACAACATAATCAACTTTTTAGTATTCCCGTAGTTGTTTATTCTGCTAAGGATTTGGATGATTCGGAACGCCATCGACTAAAATTAGGACATACAGAATTTTTGACTAAAGGAAGAGTTACTACCCAAGAATTTGAACAACGGGTGATGGATCTGCTACAAAGAATTACCCATAATCATTAGTCAAGAGTCAGATCGGGAAAATGATGTTACAATCAACATCAGTATCTCACATTCCCAATCTAAAATCTAAAATCTAAAATCTAAAATCTAAAATCCAAAATTTATCAGGGGATAGAAATTATGAACAAAAAGCGAATTTTAGTAGTTGATAATGAGCAGTATATTCAAGAAGTAGCCAAAATTTGTTTAGAAACTGTTGCAGGTTGGGAAGTGCTGACAGCTAGTTCTGGGAAAGAGGGAATAGTACAAGCAGAAAATCATCAACCAGATGCTATTTTACTAGATGTCATGATGCCAGATATGGATGGAATTGCTGCTTTTGCAAATTTACAAGCAAATCCAAATACAAAAGAAATTCCTGTGATTTTGTTAACTGCCAAAATTCAAGCCGCTGATCGTCGTCGCTATGCTCAGTTAGGTATGAAAAGTGCGATCGCCAAACCATTTAATCCTCTAGAATTAGCCGGTCAAGTAGCATCTGCCTTGGGTTGGAATTTGGAAAATTAAAACAATTAATTATATCAACTATTGATTTACTCTTATTTCCTTAGCTGAATCTTAACTATAAGTGTTTTCAATCAGAGACTAAGTGAAATAATTGAATTTAATTGAGGAATGAACTTAGGGGAGGTTTTTAACATTGAATGAAACAATTATCAATTATCAATTGTCAATTATCAATTAATAACGACATTGCGTGTAAATGCAATTCCTTTTCCTCAACAGGTGAAAGATAATATTTAAACCATTGACTCGCTAATCTTCCTACTTCCTCCATAGCACCAGGTTCGCTAAACTTGTGACTAGCTTCAGGAATAATTTCTAATTGTTTATGCTGAGTGGGAATTTCTACTATTGCATCCTCATTCATAGCAATTATCGCACAATCATGACCACCAACAATCAACAAAGTTGGAGTTTGTACATAACCAAGACTTTCAATTACCAAATCAGTATAACCACTACGGCAAACAATCGCCCCCACATTCATCGGACGAGCTAATGCAGCTAAAAATGCTGCCCCACTACCTCTATTTACACCAAAGTAACCAACTTTTAAATCACGAGTCAGGGTATTTTCAAACAACCAGTCTGTGACGGTAATTAACCGCGAAGCCAGAAAACTAATATCATAACGTAAATGTTGAGTACGCTGATCAATTGCATCTTCTTCTTCCGTCAATAAATCTATTAATATAGTTGCCAATCCTTCCTGCTGACGCAACAAATGAGCTAAATAATGATTGCGGCTACTATAGCGACTACTGCCACTACAATGAGCAAATACAACAATTCCCTGAGCTTCTGGCGGTACAACTAATTCTCCTTTGAGTCTTAGTAGTCCTACCTCAATAGTAACTATTTGCTCTAAAACATTCCCAGATTCTTGAGCTTTCATTGGTTTAACCTTTTAAGTGATTGGTGATTGGTAATTGGTAATTGGTGATTGGTGATTGGTGATTGGTGATTGGTAAAATCTAAAATCGTAAGTATTCAGCTATCAGTAATCAATAATCAGCTGATAATGGCAGAAACAAAGATTTAGCAGCATTAATTGAGGAAGTTTACACTCTGTAAATCTAAAATTTCTCTCACTTCCTCATCAGTAGTTTGGGAAAAGTCTTCATACCATAATCCAATCGCAGAGAGGATTTCTGGAATTTGCAAACACACTATTTCATCTACTTCTGACTGCAATTCTTTATAAGTGCTTGTCGGTGCAACTGGTATAGCAACAACTATTTTTTTAGGTTGTTGTTGTTGAAGAATCGCAATAGCAGCACGCATAGTTGAACCAGTAGCAATACCGTCATCTATCAAAATCACAGTTTTATTTTCGACGTTTAGAGGTGGAGCATCCCCGCGATAAGTGCGATCGCGCCGCTGTAATTCTTGCAACTCCTCAGCCGCAACTGCCTGAATCGCTTCTTTATCTATTCCCAACGTATTTATCACATCAGAATTTAGTACCCCTATTCCCCCAGAAGCGATCGCCCCCATTGCCAATTCTTTATGACCAGGTACACCCAATTTTCTCACTATACAAACATCCAAAGGTGCATTTAAAGCTTTCGCTACTTCAAACGCCACTGGCACACCCCCACGCGGTAAAGCTAACACCAACAAGTTTTCTTCGTTAGCATAAGCGGTCAAATTTTGCGCTAACATTTTTCCTGCTTCTTTACGGTTGCGAAATCTTAACACCATCACCATCACCTCCTGATACTGATTTTGGATTTCGGATTTTAGCTGCAAGGATTTTGCATGGGTAACTGATAATTGGTGATTGGTAATCAATCTTTTCCCCTAACTATTACCTATGATTTTTGTAAATCTTCGTAACAGACAGAAAACTTTTAAATTTGTGATCCTTGTTGCACTGTTAAAGATACAGCCTATTTTCTTATAAAATCTCGAATCAGTTCATTCCTAATTCCTGATTTAAAAATTCTGATCCTGACTCCTGACTCCTGACTCCTGACTCCTGACTCCTGACTCCTGACTCCTGACTCCTGAATTCTTACAACAAGTTTACAATATTGATACTCAGCGAGTTGATGATTTATTATTCCTGCATATTTCCCAAAAATTGATTAACATGGCCAATATAGCCGAAGTTATATCAGATAAAAACCACAATAGGTATAGATTTAAAATACTCCCCAAGGAAGACTAACTATGTTTCACAAAATTTTAGTTGCTCTCGACAACTCAGAAAGAAGTCAGTATATTTTTGATCAAGCTCTATTTTTGGCTCAGGCAAGTGAGGCAGAAATGATGTTGCTTCACGTTCTATCCCCCTTAGAAGATCCTTACATCAATCCCATATTTTTGCAACCAGAAACAATTTATCCTACCTTGCATACTGAAACTATTAATCAATATATGCAAGCTTGGGATAAACTAAAACAAGATAGACTAGATTGGATGCGATCGCTAACTCAAACGGCAATTAAGGCAGGTGTCAAAACTGAATTTACCCAAACAGTAGGTGATGCAGGCCGAGTGATCTGTGAATTAGCTTTAAGTTGGCCAGCTGACTTAATTATAGTCGGTCGCAGGGGACGTACTGGCATCAGTGAAGTTTTATTAGGCAGCGTCAGCAACTACGTTTTACATCATGCTTATTGCTCTGTTCTCACCATACAAGGCCTCACGCCTCTTACCATAGAAAACACCGAAAATACAAAAGTAACTTCCACCTGAAATGATCACAATTTTTTAATATTTTTTTAATATTTGTCCCTGTGCCAACAGGGATCTTGAAATACTCCCAAATTCTGGGTTATCACTTCAATATCAGCCATAAGTCCAAATACACCAGTGCAGGTAAATGAACTACAGAATTTTAGAAAATTTCCCTTCAAAATCCAGTATCAAGCCTGGTTTACTCCTGACTACTTACTGCACAGACATTCCGCCCAAACTTCTCTACTGACTCATGAATTCTGCTGTAAGTTAAGTTTATTTGCAAATCTTCTCTTGAGAGAGTTTCTTGCTAAGTTTACTACAAAGGTTATGAACTTAGCAGCGACTATACTAGATAATAGCAATTTATCAAAGACATCCCAATTTAAAATCTTGAGGCATCAATGAATTTTACTAATCTTCACAAAAAAACAAACGAATATAAAGAACTTAAAGAAAAACCACATTGGCAAGGACCAACTGCAATCAAAACAACTGTCAAAGGTCGAGATATCAAGCCACAAGAGGCTATTAACGATATGAGCATTGGTGATGATCTTAATCGCGGTAGAGTAGCCATTTTTATTGATGGTTTAAGCTTATTTCACTGTGCCTTGCAACTAGGCATTGAAATTGACTATGTTAAATTACTTTGTCGTTTAACTCAAACCTCTAGGCTTTTACGGGCTTTCTTTTATACTGGTGTTGATGCCAGCAAAGAAAAGCAACAGGGGTTTCTGTTGTGGATGCGTCGCAATGGCTATCGTGTAGTCACCAAAGATATACTTGCAGTTTCCGAGAATGGTAAAAAACCCAATCTCAATGTGGAAATTGCTGTGGATATGATTACTCTAGCTCCCTACTACGATACTGCTGTGTTAGTCAGTGGAGATGGAGATTTAGCCTATGCTGTCAATGCAGTTACCAGCTTGGGATCTAGAGTAGAAGTAATTGGCCTACAAAGCATGACCAGTGATAGCCTGATTGATGTGGCTGATTATTTCATTGATTTCGACAGTATTAAACAGTACATTCAAAAAGATTCTCAAGTCGGTTATACTTATCGGTCTTCGTCTACTTCCCAACTTTAAATTCCCATTTAATTACTTTAACTACTGACTCTTCACTCCTGAATTTTGAGGTCAGCATTTTCCCAGCTATTTTGTCTGTTCCAAATTAACTGGTTCTAGTACATCTAATGAGGATGTAGCTGATGCTGCATTTTATTTGCCACTTTTTTAGACCTGTGCTATACCAAAAAAGGAATAGCTGATTAACATTTATATGTATAATTGCTATCCTAACTACCTTATCAATTGATAATTGTCCATTGTGAAAGACTTGGCGCAAAATGTATGAGAGGAAGTAATCAGAACCAAAAAATTATTTAGGAGTGCAAATAGTGACCCAGATCCAATTAACATTAGTGATTAGTTACCTACTAATGACTTGCTATTTTTTTACCAATTGGTTAAAGTTTTCCCTTCTTCACCCTACATATACACCAGAGGATAAATTTTTATCCTTTGTTATGTTTGTAATCACTACCATTTTCTGGCCTGTAATTATTCCCATATCTTGCTTCAAAATCCTCAAAAATCGCCAATTGGAATCTAATACTATAATTCCTGTGCTTTTAGCTATTTTTGCTCTTAGCTTTTCCTACTATATCACCTCTCTTTGAATAGTTATCATATCTGTTTGGAAAGGTAACAGGTAACAGGTAACAGGTAACAGGTAACAGGTAACAGGTAACAGAAGGCAAAAGACAAGAGGCAAAATAATTTTAGATTTTAGATTTTAGAGGTTGTTTGAAAACTTTTTCGTGTGGGATTTGACACCCGCAGATTCCCCATTATCCCCCTGAAAAAGCAGGGCATTTTCCAAGTCGGGGGTAAATTGCAAAATCATTTCCCCAAAACCCTTTTCCACAGGTCAATAGAGGCTTTTTTTTCTAATTTTTGATTAATTAATATGAAAAACAAGCCCAAATATTGATGGTCAAAAGGTTCTAGCGATCGCAAATTTAGAGAATGAAAACGCCCTGCTTTGTAAGGGTGGTTGGGTGTATCTCCATGAATTCTAATACTTTTCCAACATCCTCTGAGATTGGAGATAACAAAAACAATCCAAAATCCAAAATCCAAAATAAATAACTCCTGCTTCCTGCCCACTCTAATTATTGGAGATTTGTGGGAAAAGTTCCAGGTCTAACAGCGATATTAATACTTTGTCCATTGCGACGTAAATCTAAGCGTAAATTCCCTCCCACTTGTGCTTTTTCTACCGCTTTCTGTACAGCAGATGCTTCTGTTACTGCTTCACCGTTTAGCCTTTGAATCACATCCCCAGCACGTATTCCAGCTTTCGCTGCGGGTGAGTCGGGCATAACTCTAACTATTAATACTCCTTGATTTTCATTCACAGTTAAACCACTGTTGGGATCTGAATTAATCCGTTGCTTTAACTCAGGTGTGATCCCTACCATCTGAATGCCTAAATATGGATGTTGCGCTTTACCTGTAGTGATTAATTGATCAGAAATTCGTTTTGCTGTATTAATAGGAATTGAAAATCCTAAACCTTGCGCTCCCTGAATGATTGCTGTATTCATACCAATCACTTCTCCACGAGCATTTAGCAATGGACCGCCAGAGTTACCAGGGTTAATTGCTGCGTCGGTTTGAATAAATTCTACTCGTTTATCAGGAACACCTACTTGGTTGCTAGAACGTCCTGTGGCGCTAATAATACCTGTAGTTACAGTATTATCTAAACCCAAGGGATTACCAATAGCGATCGCCCATTGTCCCGGTTGTAACTGATCAGAATTACCCAAAGTCACCGTCGGTAAATTATTCGCTTCAATCTTTACCACTGCCACATCAGTTAATTCATCTTTTCCTACTACTTTACCTTGAAAAGTGCGTCCATCCTTTAAAGTGACTGTCACCCTATCCGCACCTTCAACCACATGAGCATTGGTAAGAATACGACCATCCGCACTTATGATGAAACCTGAACCCGCACCTCTTTCTACCCGGTTTCCTCCTTGCGGTAATCTTGACCCAAAAAACTGCCGGAAAAACGGATCATTAAATTCTTCCGGTATCCTGCTTTGCACAGTGCGGGAAGAATTAATTCGCACCACCGCAGGTCCTACTCTCTGTACAACCTGAGTCACAAAATTCGGATCTGTGTTTCCTGGTAATGGCGGCGCTGCGTTTACACTTTGTACAGCTAGTTTAGATGCAGTTTCAGCCACTTGCTGTTGGTTATTTGCTAAATAGCCTCCTGCAAAAGTCATCCCTGATCCCAGCAACACCAAGGATAAAGAAGCCGCTGCTTTTTTCCAAGGCGCATGATCATGGCTTTTGGTTAACAGATTATCTTTGTCTTGAGGTTGGTTTTGCATTTCTTTATCTGAAAGGATATTTAGAGTTGTTACTAATGTAGATATTTTTTTGGCAGATTTTGTTGCCCAATTCCAGCATTGTCAACTTTTTAGCTGCTATTAATCAGCACCAGTATTTAGGGCTTGCTGAATAAACCCAAAATACTCGTAAATCAAAGGTTTGAGGCTGATCAGGAGGAAAGAAAGTGCAAGATTTTTGAAGGGTATACCTTAAAAACTGTGCA
>NZ_JACJPT010000032.1:0-49954 GCF_014696195.1 Sphaerospermopsis sp. FACHB-1094
AAGAGATGGCAAAGAAATTTTCCAATCTCCTCCTGACTCCTGACTCCTGACTCCTGACTCCTGACTCCTGACTCCTGACTCCTGACTCCTGACTCCTGACTCCTGACTCCTGACTCCTGACTCCTATGCCCTCACGGAAAGACTTTCTCAGCAACCCCTACTTACAACCTGAAAAAAATTTTAAAAGCTGACTCCGCCATGGCGGAATCAGCTTTGTCAAGGCAAGGATAAAGGAAAGAAGGGTAAAGGGCAAAAGGGCAAGAGTATAAAGGGCTACGAAGTCCGCGCAGTATCACACACAACACGAAAACCGAAGTCGTCGTAGCCGAAGCCCGCATCATTATAGTCGCGACGCGCCGAACGGCAATTTCCAGGATTGTAGCACCAAGAACCACCGCGCAGCACCTTTTCGTCATTATTAGACTCGTCGCTTATCCATGCGCTACCATCTGTAGGTGCATTTTCATAATTCTTATGCCAATCATCTTCACACCACTCCCACACATTGCCGTGCATATCATATAACCCAAATTCATTTGCTACTTGAAAACTGCCTACTTCTGTGGTTTTTTTTTTATAAACTCCTTCTACTCCATTACCATAGGTGTAGTTACCGTTATAATTTGCTAAATCCGTTGTTATTGTCTGGCCAAAATGAAAGGGTGTGGTTGTTCCTGCACGACAAGCATATTCCCATTCCGCTTCGCTGGGCAGTCTGTAGGGTCTTTTGGTGTAGTTTGATAGTCTAGCGCAAAACTCCACCACATCATGCCAAGAAACCTGTTCTACAGGGCGTTTTGCTCCTTTAAATTCCGATGGGTCTGGTTTTAGTTCTTTGTTGACTTGAGGTAACTGTGCTACCGCTTGCCATTGTGCCTGGGTAATGGGATATTTACCCATTGAAAAGGGCTTGATAGTGACTTTGTGTTGCGGTCTTTCGCTGCTATCACTTCCCTCTTCATTTTCTGGTGAACCCATGATGAAAGTTCCCCCAGGAATTAGCACCATTTCTAATTCAATGTCGTTTCCTAAGTTTTCTATAAAATATCGGGCGGTTTTTTTATGGCGATTAATAATAGTTTTGGGCATGATTTTTGCTTATTTTTTATTTAATTGTTTCTGCTTGAATTTCCTGCATAATTTGAGAAACTGCTTCTTCTGATTGCAGATGACGGGATAAAACCTGTGCAGTTGTATTTAATAATCTTTCATTGAATAATTTAGCTATATCTTCTCTTAAACCTTGCCCAATATAAAATTTTAACAAGGCTTCTATAGACATATCTTTATCCGCAGCTATTTCTTCAAGAGAAGCTAAAGTATCTACAGGTATTTTGAGAGAAACAACCTCTGTAGCACGGGGACGTAGTTGTAATTTTATTTCTTCATGATTGCTCATATAATCTCCTTTCGCTTTTTGTGGCTAGACGTGCAGAAATAATTCTGTTTCGGGTTTTTCGTTCTACATAAACAACTAACAATAATCGTTGTGATAATGAATAACCCAAAATGAAATCTCGTTTTTCATTATTATCACTGGCATCTCCTTCTTGATAAAAGGGGTCAAAGAATACTTCTACTGCTTCTTCAAATCTCACACCATGTTTAATAAAATTGCTCTCAGCTTTATTTATATCCCATTCAAATTCAATTCCCTGATTTTGGTAAACAAAAGTCATTAGTTATCTAATTTTACTATATTTATTTTTGTCTGAATCAGGATGTCCAGGATTAAAGGATTAACAGGATAATACTTGATTTTCAAGCATGATTAATCTGAATTATACTAAATCCGGTTCTCATACCCCTTAAAAAAATACTGGATTTTCACCCATGATGATAATGTTTCGTCTTTATTATAAGTGGATTTTGACAACCGCATTTGGTATTATTCAAAATTATCAACCCATCCTGTAAATCCTTTAATCCTGGACATCCTGATTCAGACACTCGCTAAGGGTAGAGGAAAGAAGGGTAAAGGGCAAAAGGGCAAGAGTATAAAGGGCTACAAAGTCCACACAGCACCACACACAACACGAAAACCGTCGTAGTTGCCGTCGAAGCCCGCATCAACATAGTCGCGACGCGCCGAACGGCAATATACAGGAACGTCGCCCCAAGAACCACCGCGCAGCACTTTCGCGTTGTTATTAGGTTCGTCGCGTACTCACGCGCTACTATTTGCAGGTGCATTTTCATAATTATTATGCCAATCATCTTCACACCACTCCCACACATTGCCGTGCATATCATATAAACCAAATTCATTTGCTACTTGAAAACTGCCTACTTCTGTGGTTTTTTTTCTATAAACTCCTTTTACTCCATTACCATAAGTGTAGTTACCGTTATAATTTGCCAAATCCGTTGTTATTGTCTGGCCAAAATGAAAGGGTGTGATTGTTCCTGCACGACAAGCATATTCCCATTCCGCTTCGCTGGGCAGTCTGTAGGGTCTTTTGGTGTAGTTTGATAGTCTAGCACAAAACTCCACCGCATCATGCCAAGAAAGCTCTTCTACAGGGCGGTTTGCTCCTTTAAATCTCGATGGGTCTGGTTTTAGTTCTTTGTTGACTTGAGGTAACTTTGCTACCGCTTGCCATTGTGCCTGGGTAATGGGATATTTACCCATTGAAAAGGGCTTGATGGTGACTTTGTGTTGCGGTCTTTCGCTGCTATCACTTCCCTCTTCATTTTTTGGTGAACCCATGATGAAAGTTCCCCCAGGAATGGCTACCATTTCTAATTCAATGTCGTTTCCTAAGTTTTCTATAAATTATAGTAACAGTGGCACATTCAAATTCAAAGGTTTTGATTTCTGGAAAATCTAACTGTTGTGCTAAACGCGCATAATCTCCCCCTAAATTTTGCAATACTTCCTTAGTAATCTCCGCAAAGGGAAGAATTTCTGCTTTGGTGTTTTCATCCCAGTCAGAGTTAGCAAATAACAAAGCTTGAAAATTCTTGATTTGGATGCCAGCTTTCTGAGCTATATATTGAGAAACAATCTCAAATACAGCATCAACTTCTGTCTTTCTAATAGAACGAAGTAAAACTTCTCTCACTCCTTTTACAAATTCATATCGCCATATTTCTGGTTGATTTTCTTCGCTCACTAACTTTAATTCTAACAACCCACTCATAAAAATTTCCGCCAAAATAATTGGCTTCCTTGGTTGGGGCAACATTTTTTCCTGAATTAAATGAATTACAGGCATACTTACCGGAGCAGATGCCATATAAATCGCCAATTTTCTCGCTAGAGGGGAAGCACTATGATAAAATGTATTAACTAATTTATTAACTAATTTATTAACTAATTTATTAACTAATAATTCTGGTTCTTCTATTGTTTGTGAACTGGATAATTTATCTGTAGGTATTAATTCTTGCCAGTTCGGCATAAATACAATACCCACAGTGTCCATAGTACCTGTACCAGCCATCACTTTTGCCCAATATTTTAAAGATTCAGGTTCTAAAATCACAATAGGTAACTTTAATGCTTGATTGGGTTTTTCTTCTAACCAGATAGGGAAATCATGAACAGTCAATTGAGAATTGCGTGAACCTGGTTCAATCGCACTTAATGAAACGGAAATACCCAAATCTAAAACTGTGCGTTCCCATAATTGTTCGGGTAATAATTGTAGAACTGTTACCGGAACTTGTTTAGACCATAATTCTAATAATTTGTGTATTTCTCCTTGCCACCATAAAGAGGAAATACAGTCACTAATTAATAATATTAACCGTCTACCATTAGGTTCTAATAATTCTTTGCGACTGCGGGAACGTTGTTTTTTTGTAGCTTTTTTCTGCTGGTGAAAAAATTGCGGTTCACCATCATTTGTGCGTAAATTCCAAGTATAAACATTTCTAAAAGCTCCATGTCTTTCCATTAATTTGCGAAACTCATTAATAGTTTCTTCCCAAACAACCGTAGCGCGGTTTTCTTCAACAACTAGCACCAAATCTAACCAACGTTCTCGCGCAGGTTTTAAAACTGGTATCCAAACATCATTTTCTGCTATTTGTTGAACAGTATTTTCTTCATCTAAAACAAATTTTATCCGAGATGGAACTTTTCGCATCAATGGCCGCAATGACCTACCAATTTCTAAAGCATTAGGTAAAGCAGCAACAGCAGGAGCTTTAAAAGGTACTCCTGATGATGAAGGTGTTGGTTTTTCAGGGGTTGGTTTTTCAATAGAATTAGAGGATGAATTAGAATCTATATCATCTTTAGTATAAGTTTTAGCTGTGGGTGCTTCTGTTTTTTCTTCTGTAGAAGAACCTAAATTTTCAGATTTTGTAGATGTTGAAGGTTCTCTTAGATTAGGTAGTATATTAGCGGTAGTCTGAGAACTCTGATTTGATGGCGGAACTTTATCAACAGATGCAATTGCTGATGGTAATTTTATCTGATTTGCTAACCAGAGAGCATCAGCAATATCCTCTGCACTCATGTCCAGTTCTAACTGTTCTAAAAGTCGAATCAATCTGTTAATCATGAGTCCTCTTAGCTATCTCATTAGCTATTTAAATATTTTAATATTTCTGCAATCAACTTTTCTTTAGTTGTACCTGTGGGGGATTGTTCATTAGTGACTAAATAGATAGCATTGAGAAGTTGGTCTGTTGCTAATTCCCCATTTAGACGTTTTTTGATAAATTGATCAATTAAATTATCTGCTTCTTTAGATAGTTTATCATCTAACTGTAGATGTGCTTTAACTATCCGTTCTAATTCTTCTTGATTAGGTTCTTGAATATCCAATCTAATACAACGTCTTAAAAAAGGAGGAGGAAAATCTCGTTCACCATTACTGGTTAAAATCACAAAAGGAAAAGATGTACAGCGAACCCTACCTTGTTTAATAGTAGCTTTTCCATCTTTATCTGCTGTCTGTACTTCTACCTGATCTAATTTATCAGCTATGCGTCTTAGTTCCGGTATTTCAAACTCTCCCTCTTCAAAAATATGCAATAAATCATTAGGTAAATCAATATCACTTTTATCAATTTCATCAATTAATAAAACTCTGGGTTTATCAGATGGTAGTAAAGCTGTTCCTAGTGAACCCAAATTAATATATTTACCAATGTCTGCTAGATTATCTTTAGATTTTTTATCTTTTACATCTTGTAAATGTTGTATTGCCTCATCTAATAATCCTAGATTCAAATATTTACCAAGTTTATCTACATTATCCTTTTCTTTTGCATCTTGTAATCTGCCTATGGCATCATAATTATAAAGACCATCTTTTAATGTGGTGCGTGTGGTAATTGGCCAATGTAACACTTCTCCTAATCCTAATTCATAAGCGACAGCATAGGCTAAAGAAGTTTTACCTGTTCCTGGTTTACCTGTTACTAATAAAGGTCGTCGTAAATATAAAGCCGCATTGACTAATTCTACCTCTTCTGGACGGGCTTGAAATGTCTCAGCGCGTCTTTTTTTGGGGTCACTTTCACTATTATTAAAATCTCGCCAACTTGGTGGTGCTGGAAGTTTAGAACCCTCCTTTATCCACTTTTCATTAACTTCATTATTGCCTTTAAATATTTGCCAGTCGTTAGTCATAGTTATTACCTAATTGTTGATAATGATTGGGTTAGATTCAGGTGTTAAAATATAAGGATTTTCACAAATGAGAATAATATCATTTCCTAATAGATGATTATCACTATTATTAATTCGTGATTCTAAGCGGTTTATTCTCACATTTTCTAGTAATTCATAAATACAGCAGTTTAGATCATGATTTTCTCTATTTTGATAATCTGTTAAAGAAATTTTATCTCTATGACATATAGCTAAAGGAATTACATTACTCTGTAATGAACCAAAAATTTTAGAAATTTTATCAGTATCATTTTTGATATGGTCATCAAATATATTTAAAATAATACCAATTGCTTGATTTACAAAAGCAGAAAAACTGTTAGCATCATATTCATGTATTTTTTGAAAATTATTACAGTTTATATTCTGTAATTTCTCCCATTTGTCAATCCACTGTTGTTTTTTGACTCTCAGATATTGTTTGTCTAATCGTTCTACATCTCGAACAATTACTCTGTACTTCTCACCAATAGGACTTATTTCACCAAAATCATTTATTTCCCATTGTTCAACAGGATAAGTAAGATATTCTTTAGGTAGAAAAAATACTATATTTATATGTTTTTCTAGAGAAACATTTATTTTTTCGGTCAAGAGAGAATTTAAAATTTTGGGGATATCCTGAATTTTAAAACTTTGATCATGAGAATCACAAATATCAATTGTATGATAGTATGAGCTATCTATTATATAATTTTGAATATTAGGAATAACCCAACCACTAATTTTAAATCTTGGATTTTTTGATCTTGATTTTGTTTGTAATGGTTCTATTTTAATTAATATATATGATTCTGGTATAATATTTGGGTTTGGCTCATCCGTACTATGTGCAGATGTTGAATCAAAATTTTCTATATCAGATTTTAATTCTTCTATTTTCTGATCAGTATCCTTTATTTCTTTGTAAAGGATGTCTATTCGTCGCTGCAAGTTATTTTTATCTTGAGCATTTCCCGTTGCATTAAGTTGTTCACAAAGTGCTTCATAATCCTTTTTTAGCTCTTTGTATCTCTTTTCTAATTGCTCAAGTTTAATATCATCAGGTTTTGCCATATTATAAAAAATCTCCATACCATAATTTATTATCAAAATTGTTTAATTATTTGATTAGATGGGTAGGGATTTATCATTGCTAAACCCCTATAAATAGATGAGAATTTGTCATAGGAAATTATTTACTTTCCTTTTTGATTGCTTGTCTCACCACTTCTATATCTAACTCCAATATACGAGCAATTTGTTCTACAGTTAACCCCTCACGTAACAGTTTAGGAATCGTTTCTAACTTCACCTCTTCCTTGATCTCTTCCCTAACTTCTTCCTTAACTTCTTGATAAAATCGAGTTTGTTGCCATTCTGTTAATCCAAACATTGCTTCTAACTCCTGACGGCTATAGGATGAAAATTTGTAAATCGTTTTCATTTTATCATTTTAAAATGGTGATCACCCGATCATTTTTAACTGTTCAACGACATCATTCATATCCTTTTCAATCCTGTTTAATTGTCGCTGCAAGTTATTACGACTTTCGGCATTTTCTGTATAATTCAATTGGTTATAAACGGCTTCATAATCGCCTTCTAAAATTACTAATCTTTTGTTCAATTCCCTAGCTTTAATTTCTTGGACTCGACTCAAAGAGGGAGAAGAATTTATTGATTGTTGTTGAACAGCTTGATTTAAAAAACTCCAAGCTTCAACTAACACAGTTGTAGGTATCATAAATGCCGCTTTCACACCCTCTCGCTTTTTCTCTGCGGCCACGGCCATTCCCACAACTCCCTGTAATGTTTCATCCCAAATAGGAGAACCACTAAAACCCGGTTCAATTTGATATCCAGTAACTTTAATTGCTTCTATCTGTATCCAGCGAGTAGCTTGGACATCACGCAGTTCACCATCAGCCCAAACACCAGTATCATGTCCTTGGGGAAAGCCAAAAATGCGGAATTTATGCTGCCAATAATCTGATGTAGTGACAAGTTTTACAGGACTTACCCCCATTGGTAAAGTTTCCTCTATCTGTAACCCAGCAATATCTTCCTTACTTTGTCCTGGGTTCACAGGTTGCCAAAATACAACCTTAGCTTTTAATTTTTGTCCAGGTGCAATCAGGGGAAAATCAAGTTCTATAATGCCATCTGGTGATTCTTGTATGTTAGTGATAATACCCAAAGCGGCTGTCACCACATGAGCGCAGGTAAGCAGATGGTACTGACTCACCAAAAAACCAGCACCGATAACTTTACCGTTTTTATTATAAATGCGAGCGATCGCACTTTTACAAGTTACAAAATAATTTGCTGTTGACATGGAAGCTGTAAATCTTAGTCTTTATTCCACTTAACAGTTACTTCAAAGGTAACTTCCCCACCCACAGAAGTTAATATAGCGCCAGCATCAGCACTGAGTTTGACACCAAACTTAACTTCCATTTCTTTCGGACCTAAATCTTTAAATTTATTATTCAGACTAGCCACCACAGGCTTAATATTATCTATCGCTTCCGAAAATGTTTTTTGTGCCTTTGCAATTTCCTTACCAGAAGGTAGTGCCACTTTCTCAATAGCAGTAGATGTATCTTCTGATTCTTCAACTTCTACTAAAAAAGCTGTTCCATCTTCTAAAGCAAACTCAACTAATACTTTTTCTGCCATATTACATATATATGTTGCTATTCAGACTATGCAACGTCAAATATACAACATTGCCAACATATTTGTACAGCAGAAAATAGCACTAAAGACAGTTGTCTTATGGCTAAAGGCAGACTTACCCCAAAATTACCCCAAATTTATCCCAAACAACAAAGGACGAGCATTAAACCCGTCCCTGTAATGATTATTAAAAGCCTTGAATTGCTTGGTTTTGGCTGTTTTCTCTCAAAGGCGACACCCAGATTCGAACTGGGGGATAAAGGTTTTGCAGACCTCTGCCTTACCACTTGGCTATGTCGCCGCACTCACAACTACTTATATTATCACCTTTATTCCCAAATTGCATCCCCTGGGGAAAAATTTTTTTGGTGATTGGTGATTGGTGATTGGTGATTGGGTTATTAACTTCCCCTACCTCCCCTATTCCCTATTCCCTTTTAACTTCTTAACTGTCACCTGTCACCTGTCACCTGTCACCTATTCAAGATAACTTCACCTCATCTGCAAAGTTACCCCAGCGCACAAAGTGAAATGGACCTGCGACAGAACCCCAAAGATGCTCATCGGTGTCTGGATCTCGTCCTTTGTCCCAACTGATGAACTTATCTCCATCAATTTCAAATTTACTATCCAAGTAGGTTCTTTGTCCTTTGCGGACGACGATACAACCTTTACCTGGTTCAACGTGGCCTCTAAAACAATTCCCAGTCCACTCTACAATCATGTTACAACCAGAAAGTTTTTCCAGGCGATCGCTATTTAACTGATATAACCTTCCTAAATCACGGGATGCACCGAAAAAGTCTTTTTCCTCTTTTACCGTGTAGTTTTCAATCAGGATTTTCTCACCCTCTGTCACTAACTTCAATACCCGCAACCGATAAGGGTCATTGAGCATATAATCATAAGCCTGTTCTACAAAAAAACTCACCCCCGATAACAACCCATAAGGGAGAGGACGCATACAGACACGAATATGGGCGTAAAAAGCCGGATTTTCAAACACTTGAGCTTGATTACTAAAATCAGCGGCCATCCAACGGGCTAAGGTAAGAATATCAGTGGAATGAGTCATGACAATTTTGGATTTTGGATTTTGGATTTTGGAGTAAGGATTCTGGTTTTGGTAGACAGGCTCAAAACTCCTTGACTCACATTGCTTTATTTTAAAGCTTGGTGCGTCACGTTAATTAATGGGGAAATCAAAATTCAAAATTAACAACCGAAAATCAACAGTTCTGATAGCGGTTTTCTGTTCGATGAGAATAGATCATCAAAAAACTCAGATAAAAATCTGACCTATATCTCCTGTAATATTTCACAATCCCAAATCCCAAATCTAAAATCTAAAATCTAAAATCTCAAATACCATTAACCAAAGCGTCCTGCAACATAATCACGGGTACGCTCATCTAATGGATTACGAAAGATTTGACTTGTAGCACCAAATTCTACCATTTGCCCGATCCTACTTTCATCGGTGCTAAAGAAAGCAGTAAAATCAGAAACGCGGGTTGCTTGCTGCATATTATGAGTCACAATCACTATTGTTAACTCAGATCGCAAGCTATGAATCAATTCTTCAACTTTCAATGTAGCAATAGGATCTAAGGCTGAACAAGGTTCATCCATTAATAAAACTTTTGGTTTCACTGCTAAAGCACGCGCAATACATAAACGTTGTTGCTGTCCACCAGAAAGACCTAATGCAGATGTGTTAAGTTTATCTTTCACTTCATCCCAAAGTGCTGCACCTTTGAGCGCCGATTCCACTATTTGATCTAATTTAAATTTGGGACATTTACCAGCAATTCTCACACCATAAGCAACATTTTCATAAATACTCATGGGAAAAGGATTTGGCTTTTGAAATACCATGCCAATTTCTCGCCGCAAACGATTAATATTAATGCGGGGGTCATAGATATTTTGTTCATAAAATTCTATGCTTCCTTCAACTTTGACTTTACCTTCTAATTCACTAATCCGGTTTAAGGTTTTAATGAAGGTAGATTTTCCGCAACCACTAGGACCAATGAGTGCAGTAACTTGGTTCTTATAAATATCTAATGATATGCCTTCGATAGCTTTGTAATTACCATAATAAAAACTTAGGTTTTTAATTTTGATTGCTGGAATTAGGTTACTCATGATTATTTTAGTGATAAAAAACGGTGAAAAGTATTGGTGAAACAATTAATAATTACTTGAATCTGCTTTTACTACTTAATAAACGAGAGATGAGACTAAAGAACAAAACTAAACTCAATAAAATGATAGAAGTCGTCCAAACTAATTTGTTAATTTCTGGGTCAGGATTATTGTAAAGATTGAAAATTAATACAGGTAAAGAAGCAGTCGGACTCATTAAACTATCGGACCAGTTTTGACTAAATAAAGCTGTGAAAAGTAATGGTGCTGTTTCACCTGATGCACGGGCGATCGCTAATGCAATACCTGTAGTAATTCCGGGAATTGCTGATTTGACAACAACCCTAAATGTAGTTTGAAATCTTGTTCCTCCTAATGCAGCAGAAGCTAAACGTTGTTGAGTGGGAATTAGTTTTAATGCTTCCTCTGTTGTTAAGGCAATTATTGGTAACATAATCACAGATAAAGCAAAACCACCAGCAAAGGCGCTAAATTTTTTAGTAATTAAAACAACGACTCCATAGGCAAACATTCCTACAACAATTGAAGGTACACCTGTGAGGATAGAAGTTAGAAACCGCACAAAATTAGTAATTTTATTAGTTTTACCAAATTCTGCTAAAAATATGCCGGTCATTATCCCTATGGGAATGCTTAATAATGCCCCAAAACTAACCATAATAATAGTACCAATAATGGCATTAGCAAAACCATTTTCAATCAGTGGAAGGTAAAACATTTCTGATTTTAACCCAGAAATTCCCCTTGATATAATTTCCCACAAAATTGATGCTAGTGGAAACAATGCCAACAAACTCAATATGAATGATAAACCATTCATGGCATAGCTAAACAAACGCCTCTGAGTTGGTAGCGGGCTGAGTAATTCTTTAGGTAAAGATTCAATATTTTCTGGATTTATATAGCTACTCATGGGATTTTGGATTTTGAATTTTAGATTTGGGATTTTTTGAGATGTTTCTGAATTTATGAGCAATCTGTTTGTCTATATTTGAAAGCTGATAACTGATGACTTAATGCTTACTAAGAATTTTTCTTGCGTACCCATTGCACTAATAGCACAGCACCGATATTAACTGCTAAGGTTAAAACAAACAAAATCAAACCTAAATAACTCAATGAACCAATATGTAAACCAGGTTCAGCTTCGGCAAATTCATTAGCTAGAACAGCGGGAATTGTATAAGCTGGATCAAGTAAAGATAGACTAATTTGAGCCGAGTTACCAATTACCATTGTGACTGCCATTGTTTCACCAAGTGCGCGGCCTAAAGCTAACATTGCTGCACTTACCATTCCTGAAAAACCTGCTGGTAATAACACCCGAAAAATGGTTTCCCAACGAGTGCTACCTAAAGCCATAGATGCACTGCGTAATTCTTTAGGAACAACCATCAAAACATCACGAGAAATAGCCGCCATTGTTGGTAAAATCATAATCGAAAGAATAATTCCCGCCGTTAACATATTATTACCTGTGGGATATTCAGTATTAAACAAGGGGATAAAATTAAAAGTTTTACCTAACCATTGTTCAAAGGGTTCGATAATGGGAATAAATACAAAAATTCCCCATAAACCGATAATTACACTGGGAATTGCAGCAATTAATTCTACTACAAAAGCAATAATATTTCTGACTACTAATGGTAAAAAGTCTTCACTCGTTACTAGGGCGACTGATATTCCTATAGGCACAGTCAATAAAATAGCGATCGCACTACTCACTAAAGTACCATAAATATAAGGTAATGCCCCAAAAACTTGATTGCCTGTATCCCATTCTTGACTCCAGATAAACCCTAAACCAAATTGAAAAACCGCTGGTTTAGCTTCTTGAAAAATTACCCAAGTCATGACAAATAAAATTGCTACAGTGATGGCAGCAAATAGATAAACTAGAAATGTAAATCCTTGATCAAATCTAAAATTTAATCCACCAGTAACAGTTAAGTTGATATTTTCATCATTTACTTTTAAGTCTGATGATTGATGGTAATCATTCTTCTCAAAGGAATTGGGCATAATTAATCAAAACAATTAAAGTGAAATATTTAGTTATCCAAAGTTAAATAGTGAATTGAGAAAGGATTTAGGATACAGATTACAGGATTCAGAATCAATGAGAGTTTTCCATTTATGATTATTCTGACTCCTGACTCCTGTACGGGCGAAGCATTCGGGCGATAAATTTTCAATTTTTTCACAGGCTATTTTCCGAATGCTTCGCCCCTTGCCTAGTTTTGATTATTTAACAGTGCTATTCACTGTTTGTAAAACACGATTGACAACACCACTAGGAATTTTTGTGTAATTCATGTCATCATTAAATTGTTGACCATCTTTAAGTACCCAGTTAATCCATTTTTTAATCGCATCTGCTTTAGCTGGAGTGGGATAATTTTTATAAATCATCATCCAAGTTAAACCCACAATAGGATAACCCTGATTAGGATCACCTACAAATACACGATAGTTAGCTGGAAAAGTTACACCTGATAAAGCTGCATTTGCAGTTGCTAAGGAAGGTGCAACAAATTCTCCTTTTTTATTTTGTAATTGTGCTGATTTTAATTTGTTTCTGGTAGCGTAGTCATATTCAACATAACCAATAGCTCCAGGAGTACGAGCAACTAAAGCAGCTACACCAGGATTACCCTTTCCTTTCAAAGCGTTGGGTAAATTCCATCTTGGTGCAGTATTAGCGCCAATTCTACCTTTAAAGTAGGGATTAATAGAACTCAAGTGATTGGTAAAAATGAAAGTTGTACCGCTACCATCAGCACGAACTGCAAATTTAATCGGTTGGTTTGGTAAATTTACACCTGGGTTATCAGCTTTAATTTGTGGATCATTCCAGTTAGTAATTTGTCCAGAAAAAATTGCTGGTAGGGTTTTACGAGACAATCTAAGTTGGCTAACACCTGGTAAATTGTAAACTACCGAAACCGCACCACCAGCAGTAGGTACTAAAATTACACCATTTTTGACCTTGGCCATATCTGCATCTGTCATGGCTGCATCACTAGCACCAAAATCTACAGTACCAGCTATAGTTTGACGAATACCACCACCACTACCAATTGCTTGGTAATTAATTTTTAATTCAGGATGTTTCTTTCTTACTTCCCGTGCATAACGTTCATAGAGAGGTGCGGGAAAAGTTGCTCCTGCACCGTTCAAAGTCTGAGCTTGAGCAACTGCTGTGAAAATAGGACTAAATGCTACGGCCGCTGTTACTACAGAAGTAGTGAATGCACGGCTAAAAATGGTGGTTGAAATGTTCATAATGCCTCATTTTGAAGGATGTTTTACCTGATGGAATTACAGCCTTAAATAAAGTTCATACTTGCTGATTAACTAGAAATTAATAACCGTCAAAGAATAGATTAAACTATGTTTAAATTTCTTCCTAAAGGAGTAGTGATAGTAATTTTGTTCACCAAGTTGTGTAAAGCCGAATCATAATTTTTATGATTTTATGCAATTAAATGTATATTCACAGTTGTAAAAGTTGCGTGTTTCACCATAAATAAACCCAGCAGGGTCATTATCAGAACCCCTGCTAGGAAATTAGTTGATATTTGTGCCATGTTTGCGCGGATCAGCGTTTATTTGTCCTAAATAATGCCTACCCCTACTTAAAATAACTATATATAGTATGTAAATAGGTTAAGAACAATCATATAATAGGTTAAAATGCTGTTAAACTTATTTTTCCTCAATTCGTAAAATTGCAGAGTTAAATAAGTCGGCTTGAAAAAACCGAGGTATGTTACAAAAAGTAAAATCTCTGAAAGTCTCTTACCTCTTGCCTCTTGCCTCTTGCCTTGCCATAACGATAAATTTTAACGCCTACCTACTTAAATTACTGAGTGGAAAATCCAAATCGCTGATATTTTAGTAATCTAAATTAATGGTAAATTTTCAAAGCTTCCCGACGGAGGCATTGATCACAGCACAATTTGAATATTCAAACATCTACAGTTATGGCGCTCATAGTTCAAAAATACGGTGGTACATCTGTTGGTTCGGTGGAACGTATCCAAGCGGTTGCACAACGGGTTTATAAAACTGTACAAGCAGGAAATTCCGTTGTCGTCGTCGTTTCCGCAATGGGTAAAACCACCGATGGATTAGTTAAACTAGCTAATGAAATCTCTAAAAGTCCTAACCGTCGGGAAATGGATATGCTGCTTTCCACAGGGGAGCAAGTCACCATTGCTTTACTAAGTATGGCTTTGCAGGAAATTGGACAACCTGCTATTTCTATGACTGGCGCTCAGGTAGGTATTGTTACTGAAGCTGAACATACTCGCGCTCGCATTTTGCATATTGAAACAGAGCGTTTGATGGGGCAGATTAATTTAGGTAAAGTCGTTGTTGTAGCTGGTTTCCAAGGAATTTCTAACACTACAGCAATGGAAATTACCACCTTGGGGCGTGGTGGTTCTGATACTTCCGCAGTGGCTTTGGCGGCAGCTTTGGGAGCAAATTTTTGTGAAATTTATACAGATGTTCCAGGGATTTTAACTACAGATCCGCGCCTTGTACCGGAAGCGCAGTTAATGACAGAAATCACCTGTGATGAAATGCTGGAGTTAGCTAGTTTGGGTGCAAAGGTATTACATCCCCGTGCGGTGGAAATTGCCAAAAATTATGGTGTTCCTTTGGTGGTAAGGTCTAGTTGGACGGATCAGCCTGGTACATGGGTAACATCGCCAAAAGTGCAAGAACGGGCGTTAGTCAATTTAGAATTAGCTCGTCCTGTGGATGCGGTAGAATTTGATATTGATCAGGCTAAGGTATCTTTATTGCGTGTTCCCGATAAACCAGGGGTAGCAGCAAGGTTATTTAATGAAATTTCCCGTCAACAAGTAGACGTAGATTTAATTATTCAATCAATTCATGAAGGTAATAGTAACGATATTGCTTTTACCGTAAATACACCAATACTAAAACGAGCGGAAGCTGTAGCTTCAGCAATTGCTCCAGCTTTGAGAAATCAACCCAATTCAGATGAAGCAGAAGTTTTAGTAGAAAATAATACTGCAAAGGTGAGTATTTCTGGGGCGGGAATGATTGGCCGTCCTGGTGTAGCTGCTAAAATGTTTGTAACCTTGGCGGAAGCGGGTGTAAATATTCAAATGATTTCTACCAGTGAAGTTAAGGTGAGTTGTTTGGTAGATGCGGGAGATTGCGATCGCGCTATTGCTGCACTTTGCAACGCTTTTGAAATTACTGCTTCTCCTGCTGTTCTATCTTCCCCAACTCCCGAATCTCCCGCAGTGCGTGGTGTTGCTTTAGACATGAATCAAGCGCGGTTAGCTATTCGTCAAGTTCCCGATCAACCAGGAATGGCGGCGAAATTGTTTGGTTTATTGGCAGAATATAATATTAGCGTGGATATGATTATTCAATCACAACGCTGTCGGGTGGTTGATGGGGTTGCGCGTCGGGATATTGCTTTTACCGTTGCCAGGATGGATGCAGAAAACGCCCAAAAGAAATTAACCCAAGTTGCAGATCAGTTAGGATGGGGTGAGGTAGTTTTGGATGGGGCGATCGCTAAAGTGAGTATTGTTGGTTCGGGAATGGTTGGACAACCAGGTATTGCCGGGAAAATGTTTACAGCTTTAGCGGAAAATAAAATCAATATCCAAATGATTGCCACTTCAGAAATTAAAATTAGTTGTGTTGTGGCACAAGATGAGGGTGTGAAGGCTTTGCAAGTTATTCATACAGCGTTTGGGTTAGCTGGAAGTGAAAAATTTGTAGTACCCGCGTGAAAATAATACTCAGATCCTCGACTTCTCAAAGAAGTCGGCGATCTATTATTAGGAATTACCATTCAAGTCTTTAGGCCACAGTAAGGGCGAAGCATTCGGACAATTAATTAGGGGTTGCTGAGAAAGTCTTTCCGTGAGGGCATAGGAGTCAGGAGTCAGGAGTCAGGAGTCAGGAGAAGATTTGAAAATTTCTTTGCCATCTCTTGAAATCCCAAAAAATGCACACTTTTTCCGGTATACCCTTCAAAACCCTTGCACTAATTTCTGTGTTTATCAGCCTCTAACCTTTGATATATCAAGGTTTTAGGTTTATTCAGCAAACCCTAATTATCGGTTTTTACCTAAAACTATCATCCGAATGCTGATGCTTCCAGCACGCTTCGCGAACGCCCCTACATTGTTGACGCGAAACCTAAATCAAAATGTGGTTTATTTACCTGAAAATAGCTTTCCTCTCTTTCTTAAAAACCAAGGGTTATTCCTAAAAAAAATATTTAAATGTTAGTTAAATTTTTCGTTTAATTTTGTACGTCTTTCACGCGAAAATTAGCCCACATTACAAAACCGCACTGAATTTGTATTTTTTTGTGTTGTATCTTGGCAAGCTCACTGTTTTAATGTTACCAAATTTGATAGGTTATAAAACTATCTATTGGTAGATAAAGGTATGTCTTATGGTAGAATCTAGCTAAAATTAGGAGATGAGAAGAGCTAAAATTTGATGATGTTTTAATTGGATCATGTTTTAACTATGAATTCGCGGTTCTGGGTGCAAGGTTGCTAATATTTCACTTTCCACAACTGCTAATTCATCAAGTCTTTGCATCACCATTTGTCTGTCAAAATAGGTATCTGCTAAAACCCAATATGTGCCAAAATGTCGCGCTTCTGATGCCATTAAACCACGATAAAATTTAGCTAATTCTGGTTCTGGACAGTTTGCTGCTAAAAGTCCTAAACGTTCATGACTGCGTGCTTCTATTAAACCAGTAACTAATAAACTATCTAAAAATTGTTCTGGTTCTTTTTTTCTGACTTGTGTTTTTAAACCTGCACCATAGGGAGGTGGTGAAAGGGGTGCAAGGGGAATATTTCGACGTTCTAACCATTGGTTGACGAGTTCAAAATGTTCTAGTTCTTCTTTGGCGATCGCGGTTAATTCTCTCACCAGTTTAGTATTTGAAGGATAACGAAACATAAAATTTAACGCTACACCTGCGGCTTTGCGTTCACAGTGAGAATGATCGAGTAAAATAATATCTAAATTAGCGATCGCTTGTTCTATCCAAGCATCACTGGTAGGTTGTTTGAGAGCGTTGATAGTTGGTAATGGTGAACTTAGCACAATTGGTAATGGGTAATTGGTAATGGGTAATTGGTAATGGGTAATTGGTAATGGGTAATTGGTAATGGGTAAGAAAATTCTACCTATTCCATTATACCTAAATCCGATTTACTAAAGTTGCACTAGCTTGATCAACTGGCATTAATATCACTTCATTAATATTAACGTGAGCCGGTCGGGTAGCACAGAAAAATACTACATCAGCGATATCATCAGCAGTCAAAGGTTGCATTCCTTGATATACTTTTTTTGCTCGTTCCGTATCTCCGTGAAACCGCACTTGACTAAATTCTGTTTCTACCATTCCTGGATCAACGGAAGTCACCCGTACAGGAGTACCCAACAAATCTAATTTTAATCCTTCCGAAATAGCTTTAACTGCTGCTTTTGTGCCACAATAAACGTTACCACCGGGATAAGTTTGATGTCCCGCAATAGAACCGATATTAATTACATGACCTTTATTCCGTTGTACCATTCCGGGGACTATGTAACGGGTAAGGTAGAGTAAACCTTTGATATTAGTATCTATCATTTCCTCCCAGTCTTGGCAGTCGCCTTCATATAATTTATCTAAACCGCGACTTAAACCAGCGTTGTTGATTAAAATGTCAATTTCTGACCATTCGGGTGGTAAATTAGTAATAGCAGATTCAACGGCCGAGCGATCGCATACATCCAACTGAAGTAAATGAGTTTCTACACCATATAATTTATTAAGTTCCCGTGCTTTTTCTTCCAACTTTTCTAAGCGTCGCGCTGCTAAAATCAATTTTGCATTTTCACGCCCAAAGACTTTAGCACAAGCAGCACCTATTCCGCTACTTGCACCGGTTATTAATATAGTTTGGGTGTTGAGAGCAATCATTTTTCACGCCTCAAAAATACTATCAAACATTTCTCGCTTTACTCTAAAATTAACATTCCTGATTTGTTGGTACTGGTTTACCAGCCTTTACATCTACAATATCTTTACCATTTGGTAGGACATTTTGCGCTCTTCTCTGCGCCTCAGCGTCTCTGCGTGAGATAAAAATCCTTCAACGGAGAGGGGGAGATTCGAACTCCCGGAAGCTTTCACTTCACCTGATTTCAAGTCAGGCGCAATCGACCACTCTGCCACCTCTCCAAATTATCTGTCAACTTGTTAAACACAAAAACCGACAGATAACAGTATAGCCTATAATTACGCCGTTGGCACTACTAAAGTAGAAGAATTATAAAAAATTTCTGCCGATACCACCTGGAAGTCATCATCTACCCAAACCAGGGAAGCTTTTGTTACCACACCCCCCTCTAACTCAACCAGGGAAAAATTCCGCCGTTTTCCCCCATTTTCTGAGATAATTCTGGGTACATTCGCCGCATTTAAATAAATAGTTCCCTCTGGACTTCTAAATATAGCTTTTCTTAACACCTTCTTAGTGTGGCGCAGATTTCGGTGCATATGACCAAAAGCCACTAGAGAAACCATTTTGTTCATATTGATACTTTGAGAAATCGCTGCTGCTAAGTCAGGATCACCAAAGTCACCACCAATAGGATGCCAATCTTTACCACAGGGGTCTTCAGGGCGATCGCCTAACCCCGTCGGTCCATTATGACCCAAAAAAATAATATTCTCACAAGCTGCACTTTTCACCGCTTGCACGATTTTATCTGCTGACTCTTCCATACTGCTGACACCATACCGTTGTTTACAGATATCAGCAAATCTCCACTCTGATCCACCCCAGGTAAAAGGACGACTACCCACTACTGTTAAATTCCAATCTGGAAAATCCAATTTACCATAACCGACTTGGGCAGATCCTAATAAATCTAATTGTTCCTGTACCCGGTCTTCCTTAGTGCGGTCATAAGGACATTTTTTCCGTCCCCATTCAGTGGCAGTGTACCATGCGTCGTGGTTGCCCATCACCGCTGCTTTGGGAATATCCAAGGAAGCGATCGCTCTAACCACATCCACTGACTCATTACCAAAATCTCCCACAAACAGCACTAAGTCAACACCCAGATGCTTGAGTGCGATACCATCTTCTACTTCCCATAGGTCGTGAACATCGCCAACTACAGCGATTTTCACAGGTTTTGATTGAGTTTTCTGACTGGTCATGCCACTTTAAAAAGCCATATCCATATATATATCAGGATAAGAAACTCTACCCCATTTGGAAATAAATTGGGAGCATCCCAATGAAGGAAAAAATAAACGCAGCCACACCAAAAACCCACTGAAACTCTCTTCCCTTTGTGTACTTTGCGTCCTTTGCGGATGTTTGGATACCTGTTAAAGGTAGGAATGGTCAAGCCTCAATTAGTTGATTACGATTGATTACGATGCCTGTTGAAAAACAACATATCATGACTGCCCCTAAAGGAGCAATCTGTTCGCCTACATCCACTGTTTCTTAGCACGGCAAAATATCTTCGCAGTTCGACACTTCGGCAATCTCAGTGACCGCAAGCTCACTGACCACCACGCTCAGATACTTTGCCGAGCGTGGTTTTGACTCACTCGATTTTCTTATAACTTTCTGGGCTTAATGGCTTGTGCAGGATTTCCTGCATAAATTGTCATTGATGCTAATGATTTAACAGCTACTCCACCCAGAGTTAATACAGCACCTTTACCGACAGTCACCCCAGGTCCAATTATTGACTTAGCAGCAATCCAACTACCTTCCTCAATATAAATTGGGGCAATTTTTAATTCAAAATCAGGGTGATTCCAGTCATGATTACCTGTGCAAAGATAGACATCTTGAGATATGCAAGCATGACTTTCTATGGTCACATGAGCTAGGTTATCTATCCAAGCATTTTCACCAATCCAGACATAATCACCGACAGTTAAGCGCCAAGGAAATTTTACCCGCACTTTTGGTTTTAGGCGCACACCTTGACCAATAGTAGCTCCAAAAATGCGGAGTATCTGCACTTTGACCGATGAAATGGGTAACCAAGAACTTTCAACTAGAGGTGATCCCAGGAAGTACCAGCACAGTTGTTTCCAATAGGGTGCACCGGGGGTATAGTTACCCAGACTGTAGTTATCTAATCGCATATTCGTAATAGACTTCTCCGAAAAAGATGTAGGGACAATTCATGAATTGTCCCTACGAATGGGTTTCAGGTTATGCTTATGTAATTTTCGGGCAGGTCTAATAGGAAAACGAGGATTTCCGCGCCTTAAATTTCTTCGGGATTAATCCCCATTTCTTGCAGTTTTGCTGCTAATTTAGCGGCTTTCTCTTCGGCTTGTTCAGCCCTTTGGCGTTCTTGTTCAGCCCTTTGACGTTCTTGTTCAGCCCTTTGGCGCTCTTGTTCTAATAATTCAGAACCCCAAAGAAGCAAATTACCGGATTCATCCCACCAGCGCAACCAAAAGGTTACCATTTCTGCTTTTTTACCTCTCCATACACCCAAAAACAGGTTTAAAGTTGCTAGGTAAAATCTTCCCTGTTCATCTGGGGATTGTTGCTGGTATTTACCGTCTGTTAAATGATAAACATCTAAGGTTCCGGTTTGAGGATGGAAGATCACATATACAGGGACTTTTAAAATTTGTTCATAAAAATACCATTTACCATAGGGATAATGGGGATTAATAGAATATTCTCCCCCCTCAGTAGCAGAGATAAATTCCATCACAATGGCGGGAGGTTCTCCTTCGGCGTGGGGAGTATAACTCCGGCGCACTTCTCCCTCTGGCAGGGGATGAACTACAGGTATATAAACCCAGTCGGGGGCTTTGACGATGGTTTTGTCGCCCACTGTGGCGCATAGCCCAAAATTGGAAGCAATGAGCATGGATTCTAAGATTAATCCAGCCAGTTCTAAAGATTCTCGCAAAGCCGCAGCCAGGAGGGGTTGAAGATTACTTTCCACTGGTTCGTCTGGTAGGGGGAAATCCGCTGGCAGTTTTTCCCATCTCACAGGGGGTAATGTGTATAAGGGATGGCGTTCTATAACTGTCATGGTGTTAAGCAATGGCTGTTTATTTATTGTATTCCGTGTGGATAATTATCGACATTTCCAGGAAATCAGCACATACTTGTTTATTTAGGGTTTGCTGAAAAAGTCCCTTCGTTGAGGCAGGGAATAGGGAATAGGGAATAGGGAATAGTTTTAGCTATCTGTTATCCCCAGATTTTCTAATTTATCAGACCCAAAATGCACAGTTTTTAAGGTATACCCTTCAAAAATCTTGCACTTTCTTTCCTCCTGATCAGCCTCAAACCTTTGATTTACGAGTATTTTGGGTTTATTCAGCAAGCCCTATTTATCCCTTTGATTAAAACTAGCCTCTATTAAATTTATACTGAGCAGAATTTCTGCTAATACTCGCTGCAATGCGTAATACAAACCATATTTACCATCTAAAATGCCTCCTTTGACAATCAGGCAATAAACCAGTATAATTAATGGGGCGATGATTTTTCGCTTACGCAGACGATCGCCTAAACTAAGTTCATGGTTCGGGGTTTCTAGGAGTTTTTTGGACTCAATCACCATGTAACGTTGTTGCGCCCATAACCAGCGATTTAATGGTTTGCGATCGTCGTGGTAAATGTATGCTGTCAGTTGACTAGAGTTACCTTCTACTAAAACCCGATGAGCGTGTCCATCATCTTGATAATTTGCTTTTTCTATTCTGTATAATATCTGGCGGGGTGGAAGTAGAGTACCTCTTAAAGGTTTACCAAACACACAATATTTAAATCTAGCAAAATAACCGTCAATGGTAGTATCTAGAGGTAAATTTTTAATCTCCGTAATTAGTTCATCAGTTAAGATATAATCAGCATCCAGAGATAAAACCCATTCTGATTTAACTTGCTCTAAGCCATAATTGCATTGACTTGCAAAGGAATCAAATTTACGTTTAACTACTGTGACTTGGGGATAATTTGAGAGAATTTCTAAGGTTTGATCTGTGCTGTAACTATCAATAACAATAATTTGTTTTGCCCAGGTGAGTTTTTCTAGGGTGCGATCGATGTTGGGGGCTTCGTTATAAGTGAGGATGAGGGGGGTAATTTGTTCTAGCATATAGTGATCTGATTTGATTCATGAATTTTTTGTAGAGGCAGGGAACAGGGAACAGGGAACAGGGAACAGGGAACAGGGAACAGGAAAGAAGGCTGTCAGTATTTATGGTGAGCGAAGCCGAACCATGTATGGAGTTCTGTTCAAAAATCAAATATTAGTCCTATAGTTGGGTTAAATTTAAGCTGTCCATTGATAGTTATCCACACGGGAGCCAGGGAATGAATTAAGAGTCTCAAAGCTCAAGTCGGTTAAAAACCGACTGAGAAATTATAGTTTCATGGCGGCTATATGCTTCCTCCAGTGTGGAAGAACACAGCATTGATTTCCACAAGTAAGGTATTCTACCTGCAAATTTAAATTCAATATTTGTATACCCCTCTGTTGTTAATAAATTTTTTAATGTTTTCACAGAGAAAAACTTGATATGTCCACCATCCCAAAGAGCAGTGAAGTGTTTATCCATTTTTCCAGAGATAGCCAGGGCTAAGTTTTTCAAATAACCATGATAGGGTGTAGTTAAAATTAACCGCCCATTGGGTTTGAGTAGTTGTTTAGTATTCCTAACTATAGCTTTAGGGTCAAATAAATGTTCAATTACCTCGCAGGAAATAATAAGATCAAATTGCCCTCCTATTTCTGTATAGGGTAAATCATATATACTTCCCTGGATAAAACGACAATCAGGAAATTTTTCCTGGGCTAATTGCACACCTGATTTAGACTCTTCCACTCCGATAACTTCATACCCTTGTTGTGCAATTAAATTAGTTAAACTACCATTGCCACAGCCAATATCTAAAATGCGTGGTTTTGGTTGATTTTTTAGGGGGGGGGAAGCAGAATATACCATTTCTAATAAAGAATTAATCAGATATTTATGATGGTGTCCGCTGTCAGCATTGGCGTAGTAATATTCGTGTTTATTAGACATTAAATATTTCTCCTTTAAATAATTTTTGTAATTTATCCACGGCATAAATTCCCTAGCTAAAGGCGTAATAAGGATTACTCACCATTATCGCTGGCTTAATGGCAAAGGCATTTGTTTAAATGGCTTATTCCCATTCCCACCTCCTTTTTCTCAATCAATTGCTTTTAATAGCTTTTAAAGGGGTGTTTTCTCACGCATTTGCATAACTTTCTTGTCTACTTTCTCTCCTTGTCTTCCAAGTCTTGCCCTCACGACAATGTAAAAAACCTACCCCTGTGAGGTGGGGTGGAGGTTGGTCTAAATCTGTTGCTTGTTCTAATAATGAAATTGTGGTTCTTTATTGTCATCAATGACACTGATTGATCCCCCCAACCTCGTACTGGATATGCAAAACTGAATCAATCTTAGTTAAATTAGTAAGCATCGGGATTCAATCGGAGGAAATATGAGTGAATCGACATTGCTAAACTTAGATCAATCGACAGCAGATTCAACCCCAGATTTTGTTAATCCCCCCACCCAGGATGAATTACTATATGATGACGGCATCCCCATGGAAACCTATCGCCATAAACTGCAAATGGATTTACTAGTTGATCCCCTAGCTGCTTGGTTAGGGGATAAAGATGCCTTTGTAGGGGGTAATATGTTTGTTTACTTTAGTCCCCATCAATTGAAAAACCATGATTTCCGTGGTCCTGATATGTTTGCTGTGTTGGATGTTCCCAAGGGAGAGCGCAAATGTTGGGTAACTTGGGAAGAGGGTAAAGGGCCAGATGTGGTAGTGGAATTACTATCCTCTAGCACTGCTTCCAGAGACAAGACAGACAAAAAAGAAATATACCAAAACAGGCTCAGAGTACCAGAATACTTTTGGTATGATCCTTTTAATCCCAATGAGTTTGCTGGTTTCATCATCAGGGATTATGGATATGAACCAATCATTCCCGATGAGCAAAACAGACTCATCAGTCAAAAATTAGGTTTAGCCCTAGTGCGTTGGGTAGGAGAATTTGGGGGAGCCAACGCCGTCTGGGTAAGGTGGGCAACTTTAGACGGGGTTCTACTACCTACAGCCCGTGAATTAGCTCAACAAGCACAGCAAGAAGCCCAACAAGCACAGCAAGAAGCCCAACAAGCACAGCAAGAAGCCCAACAAGCACAGCAAAGAGCAGAGGCTGCGGAATTGTTACTGGCACAGGAGCGCCAACAAAGGGAGGAATTGCTGGCTAAATTACAGACAATGGGGATAAATCCTGAGCAACTTTAGATGTTGTTTTATAACTTTTCAAGAGGTAACTTACAAGTCTTCTACTTGAGATTCTCACCATTGGTTAAAAAGAGCGATCGCTTTATATTCCTAGAATATGTAATAAAATTGCTAATTACAGCACTAATTAAACATTTTTGAGTAGTAAACAAGCCTTAAAACCTTATGGGGTAAGGAAAATGCACAAAATGCCTAAAAACACCTGAAATTTTTATATACCAACAAACCAATCAAAACAATGTTAAATACATTTGGCATATAGCTTTTAGCTGATTTTATCTTTTTTTTAGCCATTTATGGCAACAAAAACCCATAGTAGTTGAGAATAAATATTATTGACAATACAAAGGAAAAAGTAAATCTATAGAAAACAAATTTATCCTTGGAGAGAAAATTATTAGCCCCTACAATATATACAAGGAATGGTAATGCTAAGGTAATATATCTAGAACTAAATTGATGGGTTATTTTGATATTAGAGAAGCATATAGCAATCAGAAATAGTGAATAATAAATATACATTGTTAAGTTAGAATCATTATTTTTCTTAATTTTTCTAATCTGTAAGTATATTGAATAGACTAACAATAAAGATATAAAAACTAAAAGTATTCCAAAAAAGTAAGCAATTACATTTTTAATGAAAGTACCAAACAGCCGTTCCAGTAAAAACTGACTGGGTGCATAGCGTAAATCAGGGAAAATTAAGACGAGGATTAACGACATAATCGATAATGATAAAAAAGTTTGCCTATTTTTAGATAAAATGAACTCTGGAAAAATGATCAGGGAATAAATTCCTAAGTATCCCAGTGATAAAAAAAAGTTTGAAAATCTATATCCCTCTTCAACAAATTTAACGCTTGGTGGTACTAAGCCATGCCAGATTGAAAGAGGATACAAAAAAATCACTAATGCTGGAATAGCATAGGTTAGTGAAAAGATAATAGATTTGCGGTTAATTGGGAGGAAAATAAAAAGTGTAGCCACAAGAGTAACAATAAAGTTTTGCCTACCCCAAGTGGATAATCCTAACAGAATTCCTGAAATTGTCAGGTATAGCAGCGAAGATGATTGGGATCTCCAATTTCCATTATTATAGGCAATTCCTAACAGGAAACTTGAACCTACAAAAAGTGTGATTGCTGGTAGCTCTGTCAACGCCATACCACTAATTACACCAGTTGTAGGAAATACTAGCCAGGGAATGGAATTTAGAAGTGCAACTTTAGTTTCTTGCTTATGAATAATCTTAAAAGAAAGAAAAATAACTATGTAAGAGATTAAAAGCAGGTGGAAAGCAAGTGGGAAACGAGTTAGTCGTGGAGTATATAAAACTTCTGATGGGTTCAAAATTAATGCAGACTGTAATGGTGCTGCTAATATTTTGAGAAAAGTAGCGGTGATGCTAGGAATTGATCTTAGCGGAATCAGTAGAGGCTGTTTAAGTCAGCCTAAGAAAGTTCGTTTATGGACTCTTCAGAAATCCCCGGTTTTCTAAACCGGGGAAGCTTAACGGCTCCCTCACATCGTTGTACGCGGTTATAAAAATTAATGAGATCTTCCCCCATTTTCAGGGAACTAAAACGTTGAATATTCTCCAGTCCCGCCTGCACTAGCTTTGTTGCTTCCTCCGATTGGTTGAGTAAAAAATCACACTGTGCAACTATGGCTGATAGATTATCAGGACTGGCCATCAGAGCAGCATTACCAACTATTTCAGGGAGAGAACCACTGTTAGAGCAAACAACTGGACAGCCAAAAGCCATCGCTTCTAAAGGAGGCCAACCAAATCCCTCATAGTAACTGGGAAAAAGCAAGATGGAAGCCTTCAGGTATAGGGAGGATACCGCCTGATCATTGGGATGGGAAACAAAGGTAATTTTGTCACCTACTTGCAGTTCTTGAATGATCATTTGCAGATCCATATCTGGGGGAGACCCAGCCATCACCAATGACAGGGGGTGACTCTTGACCAGTTCGGCAAAAACTCGAATTACCGTTGCTCGGTTCTTATAGAAGCCATTGTTACCAATGTGCAAAATTATTCTTTTTCCATCCCGCACTCGTTCCTGCCATCCGGGGATTTCTGCCGGGATTAAATCTAATAAGCTACTCCTAATACTAGGGAAAATCACGGTGGGAACAATTTGATTGCTAACGTTCTGTTGAAAGTCCTGACCTGTGCAGGTGCTGTCAACACATATATTTTTCTGGGATTTGAGGGATTTTAAGTTTTCTCTAATTAACCAGCGGGCGAAAAAACCAGGTGGGGGTATGGGAAATTCCCCTTTTTGTTGCAAAACGGGAATTAAATCGTGAAGAGTGACCACACATTTTTCTGGCGGTATTTTCCTGAGAACATAGCAGGTACTACCATCCATCAGGTGAAATATGTCCCCATTGTATTTGCGTATATATTTACGCAACTGTAGCGGGGAAATCAATAGTAACCAAAGTTGTTGAAACCGTTTTTTCAGTTTAGCCGGGAGAAAAAACAGATCAGGGACAAGGTTCAGTAAGTCAATCCTGGTCAGTCGGACTTTTTGTGAGTAAGAATCTAAGGTTTCCGTCACCATTTCCACATAAATCAGCATACTGCCTACAGACTCAGTTGAACAAGTGGTGATTAATGCTACTTCTAACACACCTTGATTATCGTTAAGGGAAGGTAAAAATCCAGCCGATATTTCGGTCAATTTATCGGTCAATTTATCTGTCAATTTATCGGTCAATTTCAGAGTTTCCTATTGTTATATTTTGGGTTATATTCTGGGTTTGATGCCAAAAAAAAGCTTGCCAATACTTGGCGAAGGACAATACTAACCCCAGGGAGAAAGCAATAAAAAAAGTAATAAATGGGTCTGCCAATATTTGCCCAGATACCATCAAGCTACCAATGTTTGCCAGGAAAAAGGCTAAAATTCCACCTGTGTAAACCCCTAAGTAGATTTGCGACTTGAATAGGGCCTGCACTTGTACCCATGCTGAAAGGACTAAACTGAGCAGCAGCAGGACTAAGGCTATAAAACCCGGTACTCCCAATTCGACCATCATCCTACTGGTGCCACTTTCTTGCCAAGTTCTCGGTCTTTGGACATTGAAAATGGCAAGATGCTGGCTCCCTGGGGAAGCTGACCCCAGACCGGCTCCAAAAAATCCCGACTGACGCACTGTTTCAATCAAGGCATCAAAATTATTTCGTCGAAAGTCTTCACCCGCAACAGCAAAATGATCTTGGTAATATCTGATGTAAGTGGAATCTTCTCCCAGATTGTTGCCAATATATATCATAATTAGCAGTGGAATCAGTAGAACGGGCAAAACGGAAAAGATCCGCCCTCCACGGGCTTGGGCATAGATCAAAGTAAAAACTATTGCCGCTACGGGTAACATATAAAACATCTTGCGACGACCACAGAAAAACAGGGCAGCGATCGCTATGACACAAATAGCTAACCAGAGGTAGCGTTGTCTCGGTTTCGAGGTGGTGGACAGAAAAAAACTGAGTATAGAAGTTGCTGAAGCGTGCCAGCCCATGACATCTGGGGAACGGTAAAAACCTGCTATCAGCTTGACAACGTAGCCAGTACCATATCGCACCCAATCAAAGTCTAAGGCACTGGTACCTATAAGAGTCCATCCAGGTACGACGTTAAAGTATTCTAAAAATGTGCCACTCAGCATGACCACGGAGAGGAGACAATAAAAACTAAATAGTCTTTGGATATCTTCCAGAGATTGGGCAAAGTGAAAACCCACTAAAATCGCCGCCAAGAAAACGCCATAGTTAAAGATGCCAAAGACTGTCATGAGCCAGGAGTTGGCACTATAGGTCAGAGAAATCAAGGCTGGGGGGATGCAGGCCAGCGCAAACCAGTTAAAACTGCGGTTCACATTGGGATACATTCGCCAGAATGAATGCAACCAGTCTTTTTGTCCCGACAACCCCAGGATTATACCCAATATAATTGGCACACTTGCTAACAGGACACTAGCGGGGGCATCGGGGATCATTTTTCTCAGGGGGTCTTGTACTGCTGTTAGAAATACTAGCCAGTATATCCCCCGCCGCCAATTGCCTAGGGCGAGAATCGCCCCTAAAACTGAAATCAGTAATACTATACCAGATGCCATAAATCACTTTCCATTGTTGCTGGTAACAGTTAACTCCGCACATAACGCATGGCTTCTGTAATACCACAGACTACTTTTTGGTAATTATATTCCATCATCACTTTTCTCTGGGCGTTACTTCCCATCTCAGCCAGCTTTTCTTGACCTAGTTTGATCGCTGTGGCTAGGCGATCGCCTAACTTGTCTATTTGTCCCATGGGGTAAGTCCAACCAGTTTCCGGTGCAATCAGGTCAAAATGGCATCCTACTTGATCGGAAACAATCGCTGGTAGTCCACAGGCCATGGCTTCATTGACCACTAGCCCCCAGGTTTCACCGGCATCAGAGGGGAGGACGAGACAGTCGGACACCAGGTAAGCAGCAATGATTTCACTCTGGTTGAGAAACCCGGCAAACCTAACTGGTAGTTGGTGATCGCGGACAAATTGTTCACAGATAGGGCGTAATTCCCCGTCTCCCACCATCAGTAGTTGCCCTGTGGGTTGATGGTTTTGTTGTAATAGGGCGATCGCCTGGAGTAAATCTAGGGGATGTTTTTTAGGAATAAACTTAGCACAGTAAAGGAAGGTGACGGTGTGGGGGTCTAAGCGGAATTTTTCTAGAAGAGAGGATTTTTCACTAAGGATCTGACTGGTATCGGCGGTAAATCTTTCGTTGTCTATACAATAGGGGGTAGAAAATAGTTTTTCTGGTGCTACACCATTGTTGAGATAAAACTGTTGGTTAGCTTTTCCAATATACAAACAGGCACTATACTGACTAATTAATAGCCGTTGCAGTTGTTTTTTCCACCATGCCCTATGGGCAAGATGATTAGATTCCCCCCGGACAATACAGGGAATGCTATACAATCGGCAAGCTACCAGGAGTTGCAGGCAGCTTTTAACAACCCAACCATTGACGATAAAAACATCCCAATTGCCGTTTTTGACGAGGGCAAAAATTTCTGGGGTATCACAGCCCCCAAAGTTGGTTACAGATGGTGTTTGGGCAATATTTGTTAAAACTTGATATTCATAGCCATTCAATAAAGGAACATCCCACTCAAAAGCCACCCCAAATCCATCTCCCTGCTGCATAGCATTGGGAATCATACAGAAAAAGACGTGCAAATCAATGTCGGCGTTCTGGGCTAATAGGCGAAACCAGGGTACTTGATATTGAATTGGGTGGGTGGTGAGAATACCGACTTTAATAGGCATAATTTACGTAGGGTTTGATGAAAAAGTGAGGCGGGATTAAGTCAATTAGATGCAAGGTTTCTCGTCTGTTCTATCCTTTGTTATTGCAACATTAGTCTTTCGTTTCATGAATGGCTTTTCAAAAAAAATAAAAAATAGTACACTAGCTAATAAAATGGTTGGCAACATTACTACCACTACAATGGTAAATTGTAACCACACAGGTAGTGATTCCACTAAGGGAAGTAGCACTCGACCAACTAAAGAGATGACGTAAAAATGATACAAGTAAATCGAGTAACACATTCCCCCTATTAAATAAATATAGGGCTGACTGAGTGCTGAGTTAATCAACTTTGATTTTAAAACTGAGATCAAAATAATATAGGTCAAAATGGGTAAATACAGTTTTTCATCCAAACCCATCAATAATGTTCGGCTATGAAGTGGGAAAAATAGAAAACTCACTAATATGATGCAGATCAAATCCCAGAAATAACTTTGTTTAACTGAGGTTTTCCAGTCAAACACAAAAATATTTGCTGCAAGTATTCCAGCTATGAAAAACCCAAAGTTATGGATAATTGTTGCTCCCTTTATCCAGGGGTAACTGATGTATCCTGACGCAGAAATACCTCCTAAAACCAGTAAAAATAATAGGACAAATTTACGAATTTTATTGTTGATTTTTGTTAACGCAATTAAGAAAATCGGTGCTATTAAATAAAACTGAAATTCCACCTCAAGAGACCAAGCAACAAAATTAATTTTGCTCATGCTGCCGTATATAATATTGTGCATGTAGGCAACACTGGCGAAAAAATGAGGCAACAGTTCATAAAAATCTTGCTTTAAAACCAATACTAACAAGGTGTATATGATCAGCAAGTTAATAATATATGGAAGTCCTAAACGCAGGAGACGCCGTTTTATATATTGAAAAAAATTTGGGGAATATCCTTGTAAAAATGGCAGTGATATCATAAAACCACTAATGGCAAAAAATAATTGCACCCCTAGATAACCTCCTTTTAGTAAGGGGACTAAAAATAATGATGTGTTTTGTTCTCCAGTTTTAGTAAAAAAATAGTCTTGAATATGATAGAGAACAACACCCAAAATAGCAACAAAACGCAATCCGTCAATTACGGGAAAAAATTGTCTTCCACTTGTTTCTCTTGTGATTGTGGATAGTAATTTATTGTGCAAATCAACCATTAGACTTTTCATGGGAACTAAATTCACTAATAAAATTAATTAGGGGCAATGTCACCTTATTCCAGCGAAATCTATCTGCATTATTAAAAGCATTTCTTGAATATAATTCCCATTCGGCTGAATCTGTTAATAATTTGATAATTTTATTAGTTTCTTGTATGATATTAAGGGAGTTGATGATTATACCACCAGGTCCAGCAACTTCTGGGGGAGCGCAAAAATCTGCAACAATTGTTGGTGTGCCGTATGTTTGGGCTTCAATTGCCGGAATCCCAAAGGATTCACAGCGACTAAACAAGCAGAAAACTCGAGATTTTTGATAAAATTCCTGCAGTTTCTCCCTCGATACTTTGTCCGTTATTGTGACATAATTATGCAACTTGAAATCTTGAATTAACTTTTTAATTTGCAGTTTATAGGATGTGTTACTCCATGGACCGACGATAATTAACTGCACAGACAAGTCTTGTTTTATAACAATATCTAGCATACTGATAATTTCTTCAATTTTTTTATGCGGTGTCATGACTGAAACCGTTAAAATTGTTAACTCGCGGTTTTTAAATGCTAAATATTGCTCTGTTGCATTTTCAAAAAAATCATCATCTATTCCATTGTATAAAATATAGCTCCGGTTGGGCTGAATGCCCGTTTGTTCCAGATACAAATTTCCCAGATATGTGGAATTAAAAAACATGGCCTGTGCTTTTTTTTGGGCTTGTTTGTAGCCCTGTCTTTGCAGCCAGGCCTTCAGGCGATCGCCAATTGTGTAGTGAAATTCCCTAACATAACACCAGGGATTCTGGGCAATAACCACTTGGGGTAATTTAGTTCCGGGAACCAGAGCGCCGGAGGTTGAAATAATTAGTTGAGCTTCTAGTTGGGTCAGGAGGGACTCTAACTGAGTAAATTGCCACCAAAGTCGAGCCGGCCAGTTTTCACCAAAATTAGGACACTCTATCCAGTGAAAACTCGATCCTAGGTCGCAACAAAGATCCCGATTGTTGTGGTGATGTAGAACAAAAAATTGATGGCGATCGCCATGATACTTGGCCAACATTCGTAAATGCCCAGAAATGACGTGTCTACCTGACATATGATTAATGGGCAGAGCATCTATGACAATATTCATATATAGGAATCCGGTTTGATTTATGAATTTTTCGTAGAGGCAGGGAACACTTCGACAAGCTCAGTGCATCGCAGGGAACAGGGAATAGGGAACACCGAAAGAAGGTCTTATACAGGACTTTTTGTCAGTAGTCCGTACTGGATCACGGGGAACGGGTCGGGGTCAAACAATATTTGATACACTAATCATAACTTGACAAACATCCTCTTAGTTAGGGTTTGCTGAATAAACCTAAAACCTTGATATATCAAAGGTTAGAGGCTGATAAACACAGAAATTAGTGCAAGGGTTTTGAAGGGTATACCGGAAAAAGTGTGCATTTTTGGGGATTTCAAGAGATGGCAAAGAAATTTTCAAATCTCCTCCTGACTCCTGACTCCTGACTCCTGACTCCTGACTCCTGACTCCTATGCCCTCACGCAAAGACTTTCTCAGCAACCCCTAGTTAGCGAAAAACTATTGGATAGGATGGTCCTTGACTAATCTTATGAATGGCTAAACTCAGCCCTCTGGCTTCTGCAATTAAGGTGGGGAAGATCCACCAAGGATGAGTGATATGGTGTTTTGTGCGAATGGAGCGCAATGGTCGCCAAAGTATTTGCCATAGCCAGCCATTGGGTTTTGACTTTAACAGGTAATAGTAAGCTCCCACAGCATGGGCGGGTTGGGCAGTTCTCAGGTGGTGACCATAGCTGCGTGTTCCTCCCCTTTCTACCCGTAGGTGGTGAATCAGGGCTTTCGGTTCGTAGGTAATCAAACCGTATTTTTGACAGTAGCGATGGGCAAATTCCGCCTCATAGCGGTATGCAGCCCCTATGAAGTTTTCATCAAATCCCCCCAGGGCGATCGCCACAGTGCGCTTAATGGAAAAATTGCCCCCCATAAACTCCGTAATTTGCCGGGGAATGTTACTGGTAAAGCGAAATGGCTCCCCTGGTTGTAATGTCAGAGATTTTTCCCCGGGCTGTAGTACCTGTCCTGCAACCAGATCAGCTTGTTGATGGGCTTGCTGGTGAGCCTGTAGTAAATCCTCATGGGGGATAATATCATCATCGAGGAAAAGGACTATCTCACCTTTAGCTTCCAGGATTCCCCGGTTCATGGCCATGGGAATAGATGGTTGAGGTAGGCGAACCCAACGAATAGCGCCTTGTTCGGCCAAGCTGTTTAATCTCGACTCAATTGTTACAGCATGATTTAAGGTCTGGTCAATCACCAAAAGTTCAAATTCTGGTGTCATTAGTCGCTGTAAGGACTCAATGGTATCAAGCAGCACTTCTTCCCGCTCATAGGTGGGGATGATCACTGAAAGTTTCATTAGTTTTTTCCCAGTCAAAAGGTTAGTTAGGGTTTGCTGAATAAACCTAAAACCTTGATATATCAAAGGTTAGAGGCTGATAAACACAGAAATTAGTGCAAGGGTTTTGAAGGGTATACCGGAAAAAGTGTGCATTTTTTGGGATTTCAAGAGATAGCAAAGAAATTTTCAAATCTCCTCCTGACTCCTGACTCCTGACTCCTGACTCCTATGCCCTCACGGAAAGACTTTCTCAGCAACCCCTAGTTAGGGTTTGCTGAAAAAGTTACAGCAGTTTCCGTTATGATGAGGTACAGATATTAATGATAAAACCCTTGTAGCGCTGGCATACTTCGACATAGTTCGACTCCGCACTTCGACTTACTTCGACTGCGCCCTTCGACACCGCCCTTCGACGTGGAGGTTGTTCTAAAAGCGACTTAATTACCTTTGTGGGCGATCACCCCACGATTACCGCTATGCTAGGGATTGAAAATCGCCCGTCCCGAAGAAATCCTCTTCCTAGTCGGTTTTCAATCGACTTGAGCTTTTAGACTCTTAATTTATTCCCTGGATCCCTTGATTAATATTTATGATTTTGAGTATAAGATATACGGGCAATAACCAGTTTTTGATCCAATGTTTCTTGTGACTTTATATAAAATTCCTGGATTATCTTGAATATATTTATCAACATTAATGGATTCTTTCATCTGCAATCCTTGTTTTTGAATGATTTCTTCAAGATAAGATTCAGGTGATAAAATTACGTAGTCAAGATTATCAATAAAATTCTTGGTAGCATCATTAGTGCCAATGCCAAAAAATGGCTGATAAACTTTCCATCCTAGTAATCGGGCGGTTTGATAAAAATTCCAAGTTGAATCCCAAACTTTATACTCATTTTTGCCAATGTAAGATGTACCGATATTAACCAAGAGGTTAGGATTTCTCCCATCATAATTCCTCAATCCTATTGCTGGTCTGATTAATAAGGAGAGGGTAATAGCCCAAATTAGTAATAAATATAAGTATTTTTTGCTGTGGGGAATCAATTTTTGAATAGGAGATTTTTTGTCTTGGCGATATAATTCACTCGATAAAGTTATAAAATAAGGCAGCATATAAATTACTCGATGAACGTAAACCCCACTATTCAAAACCAGAGATAGGGCAAATAAACTCGCAATTAATAATGCTTTATCTCGACGAGATATACAGCTAATTACAGCTAATATGGGAAGAAAAGGGCTATTTTTAAAACTTACAAAAAGATTGATAATAGCACTCAAACCAAAACCCCCAACTCTCTCGCTAGTAAATTCAAGAAAATTACTAACTAAAATTCCCAACTGTCCTGTGATAGGAATTATGATTAATATACCTGTTATAATTACTGCTCCAGCAAATATTGCAATTAATTGCACACCACTAGTTAAACTATCTGTTCCCTTGGTGGTGACATACAACAAAGATAATAATTCCACCAGGATAAGTGGATACAGAATTAATGCACTTGGCCAAATAAAAACAGCTATGACGGATAAACTTCCCGCTAGACTAACTGGAACAAGGTTAGATTGGTGATTGTGGATACTGTCAATAGATAATCTCAGTAGCCAACAAGCTGCAAAACATATTGCAATTACCCAGCAGTCAATCCTATCTCCACGATAACTTTGAACAAATAAAGGATCTAGTAAAAGAGCAAGTCCCAGTAAAGCCGCAATCTTGAGAGGTACTTGGCGACTTGACAAATACCCCATAGTTGTTGTAGCTGCTAAACTGGCTCCTATTAAGCTCACAATTCTAGGTCCGACTATAGAAAAATGGGTGGCTTTAAAAGCTAACTCTTGCACTAAGCAACCTAAGTAAAATAGAGTGAGATATGGCCTATTATTGGCAACGTCCCAATTCATTCCCCAATCTGTATTAGAATTTAAAAAAGTACGTCCATAGTCAATTATTTGTACTTCGTCTTGCCAAATAGTTGGTGAGACAGTTAAAGTCAGACAATGAATCAAGAATACTATAACCAAAATTACAAACCAAAGTACCCAAAAGTTATTCCTCAATTGACTTATCTTATTACTGACCCACATCTTATTTAACTCCAGATAGAATGCTGTTTACTCTGTATAGGACTATTATTTGATTCTTGAAAAAGAGTATGATTATATAAGTGCCATAAAGCCATAATTAAATTAATAAATTAAATTAACAAATCAAACGAAAATCCTGACCCCTCTTCCTAGTACCTCTCGGCATAAATACGCCTACCTTTCACAAGTGTTTCAAATCACAGATTTTTCACCAACTTTAATGATGGGTTTACTTGCGCCAAGCTGTACTAGTCGGTTTTCAACCGACTTGAGCTTTTAGACGCTTAATTTATTCCCTGGCTTCCCCGTGTGGATAACTATCAACTCATCTTCTTAAAAACTCTTAACAGCCCCGACAATTATTTCTATCTGTGAAGTTGTCAACTCTGGGAACATGGGTAAGCGTAATAAACAATCAGACAGAAGGTTAGTATGATCCATCTTCCCGTTCACCCGTCCATAATGCTTACCAGCAGGAGAGCTATGTAAGGGAACATAGTGAAATACTGCATTAATACCTTGTTCTTTGAGGTAGTTAATTAGCTGGGTACGGGTTTGTAAATCCTCTAGCAGGATATAATACATATGTCCATTGTGCTGACAGTCAGGGGGAATGATAGGACGGCGTAATTTACCGGATTTTTCTACAGGTTCTAGCAGTTGATGATAATAATCCCATACTTTGAGGCGGTTGGTAATAATTTGTTGTGCTTCTTCAAGTTGTGCATAGAGGAAAGCGGCAATTAATTCTCCTGGTAAGTAACTAGAGCCTTTTTCTATCCAGGTATACTTATCTACCTGTCCCCGGAAAAATTGACTACGGTTAGTGCCTTTTTCCCGAATGATTTCCGCTGATTCTGTGAATTGGGGATTATTGATAATTAAAGCACCGCCTTCACCGGCGATAATATTTTTGGTTTCATGGAAACTAAAGCAAGCTAAGTCACCAAAACTACCAAGGGGTTTTCCTTTATAGGATGACATCAGTCCCTGGGCTGCATCTTCAATTAACAATAGTTGATGTTTGGTGGCAATTTGTTGCAAGGTATCCATTTCACAACCAACCCCGGCATAATGGACGGGGACAATGGCGCGGGTGCGGTGTGTAATAGCTGTTTCTACTAGGTTTTCATCTAAATTGAGGGTGTCGGGGCGGATATCTACAAATACGGGAATAGCTCCCCTGAGAACAAAAGCGTTGGCGGTGGAAACGAAGGTATAACTGGGCATAATTACCTCGTCTCCTGGTTCCAAATCAGCTAAAATAGCTGACATTTCTAGGGCAGCGGTGCAGGAGTGAGTCAGGAGGGCTTTATGGGAGTGGGTATGGTTTTCTAGCCATTGATGGCATTTTTTGGTATAATTACCATCCCCGGCGAGTTGCCCGGCGTGGTGAGCTTGGCTGATATACCATAGCTCTTTACCGGTCATGTAAGGTTTGTTAAAAGGTATTTTATTCATGGGTTATTGTTTGTAGGCAATTACTAACAAAGAGCCGCCCCAGGGAAAGGAAAAACCTAGTTTAATCAACCACCGTTCTACATCTAAAATTTTCTCTAAGAGGTAATTTAAGGTGCCACTAATTTTTAACTCACTAGTGGGGTCATAATTTGTTGATGAGCGCTGATTGAGTCGAGAAAGTAGCATTAAGGGTAAGAGAAGAGAAACAAAAGAGGTAACTTTTACTACTTTAAATCCTGTTTGCTGTAACTTGGTGATTAAATCTTGTTTGATATAGCGCCGGACGTGGTGAGCGTAGGTATCAGCTTGACTCCATAACCAGGGATGTTGGGGAACAGTCAGTATTATACCCCCCCTATTTGGAATAGCTCGATACATTTGTGTAAGTACATCCTCATCTTGTTCGATGTGTTCCAGAACGTCGAAAGCTCCAATAATATCAAATTCCTCCGCAAAGGGGATATTACGAGCATCCATTTGAAAAAGTGTAGTTTTACACAGGCGGTCTGTGGCAAATTGTAAGCCGGTAGTAAATATTTCACTACCGCAGGTGATGAGGTGGGGGAGGTGTTTTTCAATTCCCTGAAGGACAAAGCCAGTTCCGCAGCCAATTTCTAGGAAGGTTTGAGCGTGGGGGAAGTAATGTTTAATGGCGTAAATGATTAAGCGGTTGCGGGCGCGAAACCAGAAGTTTTTGGCTTCTAGTTTTGCTAGTATGGGGAAGGCTGAGGCCTCAAATCCTTCGCTGGCCGCTGCGAGTTGCGGTGCAAAGCTCTGGTGTCCATCTAATATTGGGGGTGTGTAACCGCAGGCGGGACAATCCCAGTGAGGTTGGTTAAAATGATGGTGACATTGGGGGCAGATTTTCATCGAAAATTATTGTTTATTAAAAATAATATATGATTTTTCCGTTTAATCAGGTTTTATAGATTCTATAATGATATGAGTATAGGGTATCCGTAATAAGTCATGACGGATGTTACAGGATGTATGTGGGGGGGGAAATAAATTATACCCTAGATTTAAGTAACCTTTTTCATCCCTTACATTTTGTCCCCGGTCTTTAGATATAATCCATCTGGCAATGGGGGATTGATTATCAGTATAGCAGTTCTCAACAGCTACTAATCGGCCTCCGGGTTTCAAGGCAGTGTGAGCTAATTTAAACAGTTTTTCTGCTTCTATATCGTCAAGATGATGTAATACTCCAAACACTACAACAATATCAAAATATTCCCTATATGTGAGTGAGTTTGTCAGATGTGACTAGTTCACAGATAAAGGTTCCCCGATTGCCATAACGCTTTTTGGCATGACTAATATACTTTGGACTGGCATCAAATCCTATATACTCCACTTGGGGTAAGTAGGATAATAGATCAGCAGGCCCACAACCAATATCTAGCATGCGATCGCCACTATTAGGCCTAATATAATTTTTTACAATAGTTGTTGAGCATCGATGTGACCCAATTATTGTTTTAAACAATATGTAGAAATAGGGGAGCGATAAAATTGAGCGAATTCCGTGAGTAATTTGGGGCATATTAATTTATTATCAATTTTTTTTATTATCAATTTTTGGCAAGACAGATAAAACAAAAGCCTGGCTAATAAACTATCTGTAGTGTTTAATGTAAGTACTAGATCAGACAAAAGTCAAGCATAAATCATAAATCTGGCATTAGTACGATAGGTTCATGAGTTAAAAATTACTAGCCCCAAAACAATAATTACTATTCCTATAGCTTTTGTTTTATCGACTTTTTCCTTTAAAACTATAGCCGATAATAAAGCAATAAAAACAAAATTTAAAGCTGTGAGAGTGTAAAATATGGTAAAACTCAACTTTTTGAGTATATAAATAGATAAAAATGTACTACATAAAAAGAAGACTACACTTAAAATCAAATAAAAGTGAAATATTTTCCTTAAACCTTTACCTTTCTCGCAGATGCTGTATTGTTTTAAATAAACCTGTCCGACGGCAGCCATTAAAGTAGAACAAATTGCCAGCACATAATAAACTATCATGGCTTGATTTCCATTTGATTTTTAGACTTGCTCACCACCAATACACCAGCAACAATAATTACTGAACCCACCAGCTTATTCCATGTAATTTCCTCATGAAACAAAATCTTACCAAATATCAAAGAGAAAATATAAGAAAGGCTAATGAAAGGATAGAGAAAGGATAGTTGATAAATCCTACCAGCCCAAGTCCAATATCTCATTCTAGCCGCAAATGAGAGAATTAACAATGCAGCCCAAAAACCAGCTACAGGTAAATTTGCTAAACTGATAGCTAGATATTTGCCGGTAATTGCTCCTGACAGCTGGAGGAGAATGGCTAAAGTAACAACTGAAAACTTTAACTTTAATACCTTTGGTGCCATTTGCCCTCACAATTAAGATTATCATGGTTCAAGACATTTACCGACTTAATACCATACCTGGACTGCCTTAACGGACTTTTACCATAAATTGCTAGCTCATCCCTTAAACCTATCAAGAATTGGGGATTTTTTGATTAATATAATCGGAAATCATTGTAAAAGTGTTCAAATCATCAAAGTCCTCATCAGGTATTTTAATCTCGTATTTTTCCTCCAATAACATAAAGATATTCATCTTATCTAGAGAATCAACACCCTGTTGACTTAGTGGCACATCTGTAAGGATTTCTTGTTCTGGTTTAATGGTACTTAAATCCAACTCTCTAACAATCTCGATAATATCCTGAGCAGTACAGTAACTCATAAATTCTCCTCAAACATCACTTGATTAAGATTATATACGCATCAGCACATTAGCAGCCCATGACAAACCTACACCAAACCCACTAATCAAGATTTTTTTCACATGATTTTTATCGATCAAATCAGATAAGATGATGGGTATGGAAGAAGAAACTGTATTCCCATACTCATGGGCAAAGAAAGGGACTTTTTCCGGCACTATCCCTAACCGCTGGCGGATGGAATCCACAATAAATTTACTCCCCTGGTGTAGAATAAACATATCAATATCTTCTATGTTAACCCTATTTAAACTTAATGCTTTTTTAACATCTTGAGGAATGTTTTGCACACAAAAATTATAAACAGCCCTGCCATTCATGACTAAATTACCATTCTCAGTTTTTAATTCCTGAGCACCTTTGCCTAAAGTGTTATTTGTACTGACTCCTATGCTCAAAACTGGCTCGTGGGATAATAAGGTTACAGTAGCCGCATCACCAAATAGTAGAGATGTATTTTTATCATCGGGGTTAATGATTTTAGAATAAGGATCACAGGTGAAAAGTAATCCCCTATTATATCCTTGTGATTCCATCAGGGCTTTAAGTATAGTTAACCCATAAACATAACCCGAACACCCCAAGGATATATCAAAGCAAGCACAAGTGGGAGGGGCGTTGATATATCCGTGTATCTTCCCGGCAATATGAGGAATATTTTCTCCGGGAGTTTGAGTAACAACGCTGATGCAGTCAATTTCATTACTATTAATCGTAACTTTTTTTAAAAGCTCTGTGTAAGCCTGGGTACATAAATCAAAGGTGGTTTCTGATGGCGAGGCAACAGCAACCTGTCTCACTCCTAATTTATTTTCTATAAAAGAGGAATCTAAACTAAATTTTTCCAGGTAATTATAGTTATTATATCTATTTGGCGGAATATAATAAGCAACTTCTTCTATACCAATCATAGGTTTGTTAATTGCATCAGCTGTTACTTGGTCTAAGGGAAAAACAAATATAACCGCACTCGGTATTATCTAAAATGATAGCACTTTTGGTTAACCTTGTACTTAAACAGGTTTTTAACATAATTTTCATGGTGTCAAAATATATATCTTTTAGAGGTTTTTCGGTAAAAATTTCCGTGAATAACCATTTCCCAGGATTTTGAGAAAAATACTGCATATGTAAGCTTTTATTGGCGGCAACAACTATTTCTATGGGAGAGTAGGGAAAATCTGGGATAGAAGCAAAAGCAACTGTTTTGTGATCTAAATCAAAGACACATTCGGTGATAATTGCTTCTTCGTTAAACACAATCCGATTTTGTACTTCTGCTTCCCTTTCTATCAATTCACATCTATATTTAACATCATTAATTTCAAAGCTAAATACCGCTTTGGCACTAGTATGATGTGACTGAAACACGGCGCGCAGGGGGTGTTGAGCAAAATCTCTAAATACTAGTTTAGTTTTACTCATTAGATGAAAATCAGTAATACCAGTAAATTCCATAATCCCATTACATAGAGCATTATACACATCTGAACTATGTAAATAATTGCGTGTGCCTTTGAAGGGAATTTCTATATCAAAATCCGGTATAATGATCATCCTTTGCTTTCCTTTAAATATTTAGTAGTATGTTGGCGGTGATTGTAGGCAAAGTTGCCCGAAATAACCTCTCCCTCCTTCACATTACTAATGACAACACTGCCCATCATGATTTGAGCATTTTTAGCCACATGGCAACCATGAGTAATGCTAGATGAAGCCCAGATTTTTACTCCGTCTTCAATACGAGCCACACCCGCAATGACACAATTACCAGCAATAAAACATTGATTACCAACATAGGCACCATGTCCAATATTTGTCATGATGCCTATATGAGTATTATTACCAATAGTTGTGGGTTCTGGAAACACGGAACGGACAACTACTGAGTTAGCTAAAATATTTGTATGATTACCAATGACAACACTGCCCGCATGATGTACTCTCAAAGCAGTGCCATCAGTGTCCCAAAGTTCCATTAATCCATCTGTACCAATCACCGTACCAGCTGCAATATAAGTTTTTTCCCCAATAACCACATGATCACCGATAATCACATGGGGTTCAATGACTACACCATCATCAATAAATGACTTAGGGGAAATAACGGCAGTGGGATGTATTTGACATAAATTCCCCCTACCAAATTCCATCACCGGCGACAACAGCCCTTGGCTTTGGAGATGATTATAAAGACGATAATATTCTAACCTGGGAGTGTCACTAACAACACAGCCAATAGGACATTTTTCGGCAAACACCCTGGTTGTAATCAAGGCGGAGACACAAGGATTCTCGATGGCTTGCTGAAAAAACTTTTCATTTTCACAATAGACTAAAGCTCCTTGATCTTCAGCATCGGGTTTATTAAGGTGGGAAAAATCGCCATCTTTAATAATTCTTTGGCTGGGTAAAAACTGAGATAAGGATAATTTATTATCTGGTACTCTTGTGCGCATTACTGTTAATACATCCTATAATTTAATTTTTGTTAGCTGTTTACTTGTTCAATAATTGTGTATCATCTACTGATGAAGTTATTTCTAGTTACGTTCTGATGGTAAAACAACCTTTTCATCCAATGTATCATGGTTTTGCACTAAATCTTCTAGTTTTGGCTTGTACATTTCTTTGGTAATTCTAACTAGATATTCACCAATAATGCCAATTCCCAACAAAGTCATACCACCAAAAAAGGAGATTAAAACCACTTGGGTGGTATACCCAGGAATAGAAACCCCATGCAACAATTTTATACCTATGGTATAAGCAATAAATAAGGCAGAAAAAATAAATGATATTAAACCCACTGCACCAATAAATGCTAGAGGTAAGGAAGTATGATAAACGATATCATTAAAAGTTAATTCGACTAACTTAGCATAGGAGTAATGGCTGCGACCGAACTTTCTACTGTGGTGGGATACTTGAATATTTTGAATATTCCTAGTGGCTTGAATCACTAATCTGGAAACAGTGGGGGATGCTGTATAGTAATTTGTGATGTAATTAACAATATCTGCTTTTAAAATTCTAAAACTAGATTTTCTTAGTCCTTGGGGACGGTCTAGGGTGATATCATCTATTTTGGAAATCATCCAACTCCCCAAATTTCTGATCAGACTATGCTTTTTTTTAGAATAAGGGGCGATTGCAAAAAAGGCATCTATATCAGGGTTGTTTTCCATGGCGTATATTAAATTAGGTATTTCTGCCACTGAATGCTGAAGATCATCATCCATGGTGATGATAAACCTGCCCCGTGCCTGCTTAATACCAATTAAAACAGCAAATTGTTGCCCGTTATTTTTTCTCAGTCTGATTTCCCTAACTAGTGAAGGGTATTGTTGTGTGAGTTCCTCCAAAACTTCACAGGTGGGTTTAAAAAAAGGACTATCATTGACAAAAACAATTTCTACCTGATAATTAAGACTGTTAAAAATATCAGTTACTTGTTGTCTGATGGTATATAAGCTCTGCGTAGACTTATACACTGGTATAACTATACTAATCAGATTTGATTGATTCATTTGATGATGGTTGAAGTAAATGCAATTCTAGACTTGAGCTATCCCACAGAGAATTTAGTTCTGGTCGAACCCATTACAAGAGTATAGTTGAATTTGTGACTGGGTAATATTCAACACTTGATTAAAGCCTAATTTAGTGGACTTGGTACAGATATCTTCCTGAGAAATTGGACGATTCCAAGACTCTGAACTATAGTGCTTCATACCAAAATCCTTAGTTAAATCACAGTCACGGCGTTGCATAAGTGTGGGATGAATTAGTTGAACACGGGTATTTGATTATATTTCAAATAATGAAGTAATAATCTAACTGAATATTTAAGCATATCTACGGATTTAGAATAACATAATGTCTTTCTATGTAGACGTGCTAGATAATGACGTAAACGTGTATTTTCTCCTTCAACTCTAGTCATATATGTTTTACTCACAATATGGTCTTCTGGTTGAATGAAACTAGGATAAACTTTCCATCCATCAGTGACATAAAAATAGCATTGCCAGAGTTTAACAATATCCCACAAAGGCTGAAAAGTTTCCGCACTGTGGTCTCCCAAAACCCAAGCTAAAATCCCTTGACTAAAGTGATTTACTGCTGTCCACAACCAAATTTTGTTTTTTTTGAGCCAATAAAAGTCTCTAATTCATCTAATTCACCTACTTCTGGTATTTCCTCAATTGGTGGTGCATCTGGCAATTTCTCACCAATTTGTTTAACCCAAGAAATTACAGTTGTATGATGAACACCTTGAGTACGTTCTATGGCTCTAAATCCCATCCCATTGACGTAGGATTTTAAGCAATCTTGTTTCACTTCATTTGAGTATCCTCTTGGTGGACTATAAACATCTATAAACTGACGACCACATTTGACGCAAATGTGATTTTGTTTACCTCTGCGTTTTCCATTTTTTCTAATCTCAGTAGACCCACAGTATGGACAATGCACCGTATCAACCCTCAATTCATCCCTCTATTATGCAACGCCCATTTTTTACTACCCTTTGCTACCAATGATAATACCTAAGATAATTAATCCCAACCCCAGGGATTTGGGAATAGTCACGGGTTCTTTAAAGAAGATGGCGCTGAGGAAGAGGACTAGGACAAAGGCTAAACTCATGAATGGGTAAGCATAGCTGAGGTCAAATTTAGTCATGGCGGCCATCCAGCTAATTGCTGCTAGGAATGCACAAGTTAAAGCTACTAATTACCCAGGGGTTGAGTAGTAGTTTAATGATGTATTGTAGTTTGGCTATGTTGTCTGGGGGAAATGCTCCCGCCAGTTGCACTTGCCATTTAATGATGATTTGTCCGTAGACTGTAAATAGGATGCTTAAGAGGATGTAAAGATGATTCATGAGTATTATTTAAAATTGTATGTAATTGATTATTCTACAAGTAGATGATATATATCTACCGAGTTTCTAAACTTAAATCCTAAAGATAAATAGAGATTTAGAACAGCAACATTAGATATAGATATTGAACTTGTTAATTCTTGATAACCTTTTTCTAATAATCTTTTACAAGCAACACTCCAAAAATATTTGGATAGTCCTTTTCCTCTATACTCTTTACTTAAAGCATGGAGTAAAATTTTATTATCTGAATATGCCCAAAAACCTACTACAGAACCATAAAACATTAAACTAAAAACTTTTTTGGACTGCCAAAGGTCTCTTAACCACAAATCATATCTTAGATCGGCAAGATTTTGATTGATATTGAAATCTCTATGAAAGCGATCATAAGTAAATGCACCATAAACAATCTCACTGATATCTTCTATATTTAATGGTTCACAAATGTCTATACCCTCTCTTTGATATGTTAATAACCTCTCAGAAGTACAATAAGGTTCAATTAAGGTATCACAATAATAAAAACCGAATTCATGTAATGTTTTCTTTGGGGCTAATGGGTTAATTTTAATAGTATAGTGTCCCTCAGATTTTTGCTTTTTAATTTTCTCTAGCGTATTTCTTAGATCATTTTCAGATATATAGGGTATTTCAAATGTTTTGATTCCAAAAGCGCGAGAGTCCCATGGAGTAAATACAATATCCTCACACATATTCATCACATTTTTTTAGTTCATAACTGATATTTAAAGTTTTATCTACACTATCAGTTTTATTCCTGACTAAATACAAAGGTCTTCTTTTTGTCTGATCAAAAGTCTTCCCTAAATAAATACCTAGTATTCCCAGAATAGAAATAATAATCCCACCTAAAAAATACAAAGACACAATCAGGCTACTCCAACCAGTTACAGGCGAACCATAAAACACAAACCTAAGGGCAATATAAATACCATAGATAAATGACAAAGTGGAAATCAGAAAACCTAACTTAATAGACAGGCGTAGAGGCTTGTCTGAATAAGCGATAATTGTTTCACTAGCTAGTTTCCAGAGTTTAGCGAAAGTATAAGTGCTTTTGCCCTCAAAACGCTGGTCATGGGTAATGTTAATACTAGCGGTGGGAAATCCCATCCAATCAACCAAACCACCAAAAAATCTCAGTTGTTCCCGCATTAAACAAAAATTCTCGACAACTTGACGAGAGATAATGCGGAAATTACCTACTTGTCCATCATATTGTAAATCGGTCAAGTAATTGAAGATTTGATAAAACAACCATGAAGTAAGTCGCTTCAGGGGGGGATCTTTACGTTTACCTCTGCGAGCTAAGACAACATCATAACCCTGTTGAGCTTTGGCATACAGTCGGGGAATTTCTTCTGGTCTGTCTTGCAAATCACAATCCATAACAACTACCCAGTCAGCGTCACAATGATCTAACCCTGCTGTGATGCCATAATGTTGGCCAAAATTGCGACTAAATTGAATTCCTTTCACCCGTGGGTCGGTCTTACTTAACTCCACAATAATATCCCAAGAGCGATCGCCCCCACAATCCTCAACTAAAATGATTTCAAAATCCTGTGTAATCTCAGACAAAGAAACCTTGAGCCTCTCATAGAGAACATCAAGGCTTTTTTCTGCTTTATATACAGGGATGACAACAGATATATGAGACATTTGATGATGGTTGGAGTAAATGCAATTCTAGACTGGAGCTATCCCACAGATAATTTACTTCTGGTCGAACCCATTACAGGAGTATAATTGAATTTGTGACTGAGAAACATTCAACACCTGATTAAACCCTAATTTAGTGGACTTAGTACAGATATCTTCCTGAGAAAGTGGACGATTCCAAGACTCTTTACTATATTCAGCCATACCATAATTTTTAGTTAAATCACAGTCACTATTCTCACCTCGGACTCCATTCACCAAGGGTAATCCAGTCATTGCCGGAATGACAAAAGATTTATCCCAACAATTTCTTGCGCCTCTGGGTTGCCAAAAGTCTGAAAAGTCATGTGAAATATGAATGGCTAAGTTGTCATCTGTTGATAATTTCTTGGATTCAGTTAATTTAGCAAGTTCCCCTTGGATGTAACCTAACTCGGTTTTGGTGTTGAGTATTTCCCAGTTCACACTGGGAGGAAAGAGTAACAACCGTGACTGACGCTGGCGTTTGCTTAATCCTCTTAGATCAGTCAATGAATCTGACTGAGGAGAAAACTGATCTAGAGTGATGACTAACTGACTCGCAAACCCTAACCCCCTATCCTTGTAGCTAGAAATTTCCGGTGTTGAACTCCACAATGAGAAAATTAAAACTAACCCTATCAGTCCCCAACTAATAACAGGTGACAAAGGTTTAGTTTCATAGTCTAGGGGATCTACAATGAACAGAAAACCAGTTTGGCGGTTGACTGACCAATAGTCAGCTACAGCAGCCAAGGTAAATAATAATGTGACTAACAGCGCTGGTTGCACAAAATAACTTGCTGAACCCCCGCCGATTTCCAGTAAAACCCCTGGTAGTTGAGATGCTAAAAATAGCACTGTGAGGATGATCACTTGCGATCGCCCCAGGAATTTTTCTTGATTCCTCTGCAACCAGTAGAATGGGATGATTAACCCTAAAAATACGATATTTTGCCAAATAAATTGACTTGTGTAAGTGCGTGCAAAGTGAAAAGGATAAAAGATGTTAGTCAGATTTCCAGCACTAAAGTTAAAGGCTAAGGCTAAACATCCCACAAAAAAAGCGATACCTAAAGCTAGTAACAGTCCTAGATATCGCCACTTCTGTTGATTTAGAGGCCACATTTTCGGGATAAACCCACAGAGGATGAGAAATAAAGCTAGTATCACCCCTGAAGAAATCTTAGCAGCGCTACAAGCTAGGACTGCTACCACGGCCAATGTTAGGGGTAAAGGTTCAACTGTCAACCAGCGATTACTTTCCCTAGCTTTGTACAACCATCTTTGCCCTACTGGTATCATGACTATAAATACAGGAAGGGAAAAATTATAGGATTCACTGGACAAAGAGAAATCCAGGATGCGAATTGCCAACAACCAGAATCATTCCCGCCCCTGACAGTTGTAGGGTTTTCATCACCGGTCGGTCTTGTTGGGAACAATATAATATGTAAACAAAGATAGTGGCGCTAATACCGAATATACTTAGAGGAATTAAACTCCATCCCCCTAGTAAGGCTACTGCAAATGGTAATCCCATAAACACCAGGGAACCTATGGGTAATATCCAGATCACATGGGAAACATATCGCCAAGCTAAAGCAACGCCGCCAAATAGTACACCAGGATAAACAAATATACCTACCCAGGGAACCCTGATAGTTGGGATTTTCAACGATTAACGTTTTGACCTAAGAAACTCGCTGGACGACTGTTAATGAGTCACAATGATCAACTTCTCTATATCGTTCATCTTTGAGAATAACGTTTTGTGTATACTGGGCAGCACCAACGTGATCGATGTTTCTTCCTTCATAAGATCGGCTATCATGCAATGCAATTATTCCTCCACATCTAACTAAAGGTGACCAGAGTATCCAGTCGGTTTTTATTCCTTCATAGCTATGATCGCCGTCAATAAACATGAAGTCTATAGGTTGAGTCTCTATCTGCTTAAATTTCTCAATTGCTTTATGGGAAAACTCTTCTAACCACATGATATTGCCATTTTGGGTTTTAGATGCTTCAGAATGAGCAATCAGCTTTTGCCAAGAAATTCCCAACTTACCCGTCTCAAAAGGGTCAATTGCATAGATGGTTCCCTGGGTATTCATGACTTCTCTAAGTTTTCTGGTATTAACTCCATGCCAAATGCCGATTTCTACCAGGCAAGTTTTATTTTTGGCATACTTAATCAAACATTTTGACTCAGAAGAAGTTGTTTGTGTCAAGGCTGGCTGAATAGCCACTAAGTAAGTAAGATAGTATAACAATGGGTTGTTTTTAAACATGAGAGATGCAATAATTAGCGCGTAAATACTAACTGAGTTCCGTTGCGAGGGTATTCAAAGGGTAGTGCTTGAACCAGAATCAATCCTGATGTTTCAATTTCAGTCTTCAGAGAATCGACAGTCTCATAGCTCATTGTTGCCCACAAGTCAGGACTAATTCCTTCATTTGACCCAGGGTCGGCTTCAATGATCAAGTAACCATCATTTTTAAGTAATCTTTTTATTTCTGAAAGTATTAATTTCAACTCATAACAATGGTCAAGGGAGTTTGAATAGATTACATCAACAGAATTATCGGAAAATTCTAATTTGTGGAAATCACCGTACATGACATAAGGATTGTTGTTACCAGGATTTAAATCAACGCCAACGGCAAAATAGCCTAAATCTCGAAAGGCCGCAACTTCAGCACCTAATCTTGCACCAAGACACAATGCTGTACGGTTTGAGGGTTTGATATAATCCTGTGAATGTAACTCTGATAATCTTTGCCTTAAAGATGTCCTAAATTTTTTTTCATGGCTAGATAGGTCTAGGTATTCAAGCTTAGATTTTTGAAGCTTGATATACTGGTCATAGGATGGTACATTTCTCTGAGAAATGTTTCCCGTGTTTTTCCAGTCATTCCTGGCAATAACTCTAATCTCTTGAAATCTCAGCCATTTTTTGAGAGATGAATAATCAAATAATTTGCCTAAGCGTTGCGGGCGCTCCAGTGTATCTTTGAATTCTTTGACTACTATTTGTATGAGGTTCATATTCAAAATATGTTCTATTTAGGGTTTGCTGAATAAACCTAAAACCTTGATATATCAAAGGTTAGAGGCTGATAAACACAGAAATTAGTGCAAGGGTTTTGAAGGGTATACCGGAAAAAGT
>NZ_JACJPT010000033.1:0-49601 GCF_014696195.1 Sphaerospermopsis sp. FACHB-1094
ATTGGTAATTGGTAATTGGTAATTGGTAATTGGTAATTGGTAATTGGTAATTGGTAATTGGTAATTGGTAATTGGTAATTGGTAATTGGTAATTGGTAATTAGATTATAAATCTTCCCAGTCACCAGTCACCAGTCCCCAGTCCCCAGTCACCAGTCACCAGTCACCAGTCACCAGTCACCAGTCACCAGTCACCAGTCACCAGTCCCCAGTCACCAGTCCCCAGTCACCAGTCCCCAGTCTAACCTGCTATTTCCTGTTCTTCTCGCCATAATTGATATAACCGATTTGCAGGAATTGTTAAATACAAAATATCACCTGCACTTAAATTAGTTTCTAATAAATCCCAACCGTGTAAAGTTTGGTGATTTGTCTCTACATATAAAGGTACAAAATCCGCATATCTAGCTACATCTTTCACCCATTGACCACAAAAAGGATGATTAGGAGTAATCAAAGTTGCAAAAGCCACCCATAAATTATCACCTATAATTCCATTACCAATAATTCTCCCTCCCAACGCAGCAGCAGCAAAAGCCGGTGCAGCTAATTCTGCTGGACTTAATACAGCTTCAAAATCAAATACCTGTTTTGCCATCCCTGCAAAATCAGGATCAGCATAGTGAACAATTACCGGAATTCTTGATATTAAACTTTTGGCTTTGAGGGCAATTTCTAAATTAATAGCATCGTTATTAGTAACAGCTAAAACTGCGGACGCGGTATCTATATTACTGGTTTGTAAAGTTGTGCGAAAACTCGCATCTGCCAAAATGACAGGAATACCCATTCCCCTAGCAGTGTTGACATATCTATTATTAGCATCTGTTTCAATTACTACTACTTCATGTCCACTGGTATGAAGTTGTTGCACAATTTTAATTCCTATGCCACTTAAACCACAAACAATATAATGATGACGTTGGGGAATTCTGGCAGCATCCCAAAATTGTTTGAGACGAGTTCCTAAGACAAAATCCGTTAGCATAGCATACCAAATACCAAACACTATTGCTCCTGCCAACATCATGAAAATGGTAAATACTTTAATATTATTTGGTGCTTCTTCTACAACTTTATCATTACCACCAGCACCAGTAATCATGCCCACAGCAAAATATAAGGCATCAACAAAGGAAATATTTAATTTAGCATAAACATAGGTAAAAGTGGCGATCAAAATAATGACTACTAATGCTATAGCCATTGCTAAGACTGATTGGGCGTGTTTTTGAAAATGGCGAATACTGGTGAAAATTTTAATCAGTTTTCTTGCCCATGATTTGCGGGTGTGATTGATGCGGGGTTGAGTGCCAATAATGAGGCGATCGCCTACTTTTAAATGTTGTTCTGCTAACACCGCTGACACTAAATTCATCTTCCCAAAAACAGGTAAATAATAAATCAGCATCCGTGATTTATCTTCCCACAAATCACTTATTTTTTGACCACGCCAAGGATGATTTTCATCAATATATTCTTCTTGAATTGGCCAAGTTTGCTCAAATAATTTGATTTGTCCTATGGCTTTATTTCCTAAAGCTGCAAATGTAAATACTGGTGCAGCCAACCCCACAACACTCATACTTAAATGATCTATAAGAGTGTGATCTAAACGTTCACCTAAATTAGTATTATAAAAACGGTTGATAATGCGAATATTAGGATTTAATACCCGTGCTTGCATCATCACTGACAAATTTACTGCATCATCAGCAGTAGCAATCACTAAAGTATGTGCCTGGTCAATTCCTGCTGCTTGCAGGGTAGAAGCTGCACAAAATTCACCAATAATTACATCTCCCGTTGCTTCACCAGCTATGGGTCTGCGATGAATACCAACAACTAACGCACCCTGTTGTCTCAACAAACGAAAGATTTTATATCCAGTCCGTCCTAAGCCACAAACAATAATTCGAGGTTTCATGAAACAGCAGCATAATTGTAATAATTCAGGAGTCGTAGGGGCGAAGTAGGGGCGAAGTAGGGGCGAAGCATTCGGAAAATAACCTGTGATAAAAATTGATAATTTATCGCCCGAATGCTTCGCCCTTACCAAAAAATTGTGAGCAAAATTGATAATTTATCGCCCGAATGCTGATGCTTCCAGCACGCTTCGCGAACGCCCTTACAGCAGTCAGGAGTAAAATTTTTTGATGTAAATATTTTTCACTGGCTTGTTTACTTCATTTACCTGTAATACTCTGTATGAATCTCTATTTTTGCCTGATTTCTCTAAATAGAACTGTAACTGAACACACGATAGCGAGGAAATTAAACATTAAAAAACATTAAACATTAAACATTCCAGACACAAATGATTGAAATACTCCGTCTAGATAATTATAGGCCAGTAACAAAGCAGATGAAAAATATATTACAACCTAAAAAACTTGCTGTGATTGTTGCTTCTTTATTAGCAGCAGCAACAGTTTCTTATCCAATTTCAGCGCAAACCACACCCGGTCCAATAGCTGAACCTAATGTTAAACTCAATGTACAACGCACCAGCGGAACTTGTCCGCAAACAGTTGGTTTATGGTGGATAACTCTACCCTATGAAGGAGGTGCAGAACATACAGTAATTGCAGATACTAAAGCTTTTGCAGATTCAGTTAAATTAGTTGCTTCTAATAATAAGCAATTTGTAGAATTTGTTGCACCTTTACGCAGTAACTACGCTTCCTGTGTTGGACAAACTCGCAATCAAGAATATAAATTCTACACGGCACAATTTAAAAATAAAAAAGCCTATTTTCGGGTAGATTTGCGAAAAATTAACGCTCCTGCTCAGGAAATTACCTACAAAACTATTACGGCCTCTCGTCCTTATGTGCGGTGGGCGATCGCTGATTAGGTACAATATTCTTCCATCTCATCACTCATATACAGCAGTTCCCGACTACTCACATACTCAAATCAGTCGGGTTTCTCTGTAAATGAAGGGTTAAACCCCTCATACAAAACAATAAATCTTGCATGGTAAAATGATTTACAAATCAGTTATCAAATCACAAATTAAGTGTTTTAAAAACGACGGAAACCAAACATAAATGCGGATGATGGGTATTACCCCCTAGTGCTTTACTCACATTATCTTAGTTTTTAGCTATAACTTTTATCAGGTGTATGGTTCAAAGTCTCTCTGATCAAGTGTTAGCAATGAACGAGCAAAAATTTCTAAATTTCTAGCTAGAAAAATGCCAAATTGGCAACCACAAGCTAGAGAAGCAAGTTAAATTAAATTAGACAAACGAAAGCAAGACAGTTGCTAAAAAATTAAAAAAATTAGTTTCTGATTCTTGTTAAGTTTGTTGGACAATTAAATAAAATGATCGTTTGCTGCAATAGGAATACTCACTGAGTAGAAACGTTATCGTTATATAAATTACCCCCCTAATTTAACGATTAGCGTTATGTGTATATTCCCGAATCGCTTCAGCAGCAAATAGTAGAGTGGGAGAGAATGGCGCTTGGTAATGCCTCCTCCCACTCTCTTTTTTAGGGTATTTTGGTTGGGGATGTATAGCTGTAGACAGAGTAGTTAAGACATCTCCTGTAAGGGTTTAACATTGCTAAGTTTAATTTAAGCAACAACTTTTTCCTCAAGAGGTTTAAAAGTCTTTTTAGTAGCACCGCAAATAGGACAACTCCAATCATCAGGAATTTCTACAAAAGGTGTACCAGGTGCAATACCCGAATCAGGATCACCAACAACAGGATCATAAATCATACTGCACTGTCTACAAATCCATTTTTGAGTTGCGGGATCTTCACCTGCGACTCTCGTTACAGCTTGTCCACCATTTAATACTTCTAAAGCTTCAGCGTAGCGATCTGCGTGATAATTTTCAATGAATTTGAGCAACCCAAAACGGTGTGCTGCGGCGCGGAATGTATTAGCGTGTTCACTAGATTCTTGAGCTTGTTTGAGAAATTCTTCCGCTGCGGGATTATCTCTATCTTTTTGAGCAGCAGCAGCAAAATCAGGATACATGGTAGTGTATTCATAGGTTTCCCCTTCAATTGCCAAAGACAAACAACGAGACATAATTTCCCGTTTTTGTTCATCAGTTAAACTAGCTGCATCTTTGACAACCAGTTCTGGATGTAATAACTCAAAATGTGCAAAAGCGTGTTCAGTTTCTTGATCTGCTGTTTCCTTAAAAAGCTTCGCTAAGTCTGTAAAACCCAGTTTACGTGCCACATTTGCAAAAAACAGGTATTTACGATTTGCCATCGATTCTCCACCGAAAGCTGCTTCTAAGTTTTTTAGTGTCGTAAAATTTGACAAATCCATAATTTTTACTTGCCTGTTAAGTGATATTTCATGGTAAAAACAGACTCTTGAACTAAGGCAGATGAGGCAGCCAAAATATTTTTACAATATTTAAAGAGATGTTATAGAACCTGTTTTAGCCCATCTTTAATTACCCTTGTTATTAGCCGATTCAGGATAATTATAAATCTTAGATTATGAATATTTTATATTTTTTCTGTCAAAGTAGTTTATTGAAAATTATTGTTATTAGACTGAGGCTGTAAAAAGCGGAATTTTTGGCTTTTTTTTACCCTTTGTAAGCGGAGTTTATAAACCGTTCGGCTGACGCTCACGGCGGAAGCCTTGCATGAAACAATTATCAATTATCAATTATCAATTGATCACTGTTGTATTTTGTCTTTTATACAGATGTACAAACTGCTGGAACTTCAACTGTGAAAATAGAGCCTTGAGGATGGTTATCCTGCAATGTTATTTTGCCTCCATGAGCTTTGATCGCCATTTTACAAAGTGCCAATCCTAAACCGGTTTGATTGGTATTATTAACCATAGTTCCTATTTCATACTTATTAAAAATCTTTTCTTGCAGTTCTTTTTTAACTCCAGATCCAAAGTCAATAATCTCGAATTTTGCCGAATCATCTGCTAGATAATTGGCACGTAAAATGATTTTACTGTTAGCAGGAGAAAACTTAACTGCATTAGAAACAATATTATTTATAATGCGACGAAAGATAGGCTCATCTACTTTCATACAACTACCAGGTTTGGGTAGATCGCTGATAAATTGGATATTTTTATTTACTGCGATCGCAGTAAATCTACTGGATGCAGCAGATGACGTAGGCTTTTATGGGTGACAAGCCAGATCAATTGATCATCATCATCTTTTAAGGAACAGCTTGCCCGTGCTGCACTCATCTGCAATATGGACTCAGCAACGGTTGTATCTGATGAAACCGTTAAAAGATTGGTTGTGATTGCTTGCTCTAATTGGGTCATTTCCGTTAAGGAGACTAAAAACATCAAAAAAAGAGTAATTATTCAATATAGTTATGACTGCGAATATGAAGTAAAATTAAAAACTTGAATTTCTAGTACCATGATCAAGATAAGCTATAAGTAGGTTTAATTAGCGAAAAATTGCCAGCAGTGAGCATATCTGATTGTATACTGCTATAATTTTATATTTTAGTTAGTGATAAGCTGTTGTGCATTTAATTTGTATAAGTGGAACAGGCATCTTGCCTGTTAAACAAGAGTTCAGAATATTAGGATTATACAATTTAGCTGTGTAACAGCTTAGTTGTAATACATATTATTTATATCCCTCATTATGATCAAGACCGCCCTCATAACAGGCATTACAGGTCAAGATGGCTACTATCTGAGCCATTTGCTTCTTAATCAAAATTACCGAGTTTTCGGTTTGGTATCTCCCCATAGACAAACTAACTTGTCAAAATTAGGAAGTTTAGCAGATAACGTAAAAATTTACACTGTTGATTTAAGAGATGCTGCGGGTTTATTAACTGCTGTTGAACAACTACAACCCCAGGAAATTTACAATTTAGCTGCTCCTAGTTTCGTTCCCGACTCTTGGAATGATCCTTTGGGAACTCTTGATCTGATTACAGGTACTGCTACTAGATTATTAGATGCAGTTCGCCAAGTTGGTTTATCCACAAGGTTTTATCAAGCTAGTAGTTCGGAAATGTTTGGTGATGTGACTACTGCTCCCCAAGATGAAGAAACTCACTTTCGTCCCAAAAATCCCTATGCAGCAGCAAAATTACACGCTCATTGGACGATGGTACATCACCGACAACGTTATGGTCTATTTGCCTGTAGTGGTATTTTATATAACCATGAATCCCCTTTGCGTCCGCCTCAGTTTGTCACCCGTAAAGTTTCTTTGGCGGTAGCTAAAATTAAATTGGGTTTAGCTCAAACCTTGGAAATGGGTAATTTGGATGCTCAACGAGATTGGGGTTTTGCCGGAGATCACGTGAATGCTATGTGGCGAATGCTACAAGCAAACGAGCCTGAAGAATATGTAATTGGTACAGGTAAAATCCACAGCGTCAGGGAATTAATTGCTACTGCTTTTGATTGTGTAGGACTGGATTGGGAAAAATATGTAATTGTGAATACTAATTTATTACGAGCAGATGAACATTTTCAACTGGTAGCTAATCCCAGTAAAGCCAAAAACAAGCTTGGTTGGGAACCAAAAGTGAGTTTTGAGCAACTTTTGGAAAATATGGTAAAAACAGATTTAGAATATTTAAACAGTTAATAATGTTGCTATTGTAAGGAGACTGGGGAATGGTGACTGGTGACTGGGGAGAAAAATTTTCGATTTTAGATTGGAATTGACAGAAACAATCCCTGCGGGTTCAACAGTTGCTCATGGGAGAAACCCCCAAGACCGCACTGCTTCACCAAAATCCAAAATCCTTTCATTGAATTGCCAATTACCAATTACCTGTTCCCACTGATAATTGATAACTAAAATAAGAATAGAGTAGAAAAATTTAAGAAATGAACCTTAATAACTTCCAACAAAATCTTGATAAACTGCGTCCTTGGCTGACTATATTAGCAGTAGCCTGGTTATTAGCATCCTTAGGCTTAGGCTGGTTAGTGAATTCCTTACTAATTATTTTTGGACTGTTATTAATAATACCAATTGTCGCCTTCTTTGGATTTCGCTGGTGGCTAAAAAGAAACTTAGTTACTGACAAATGTCCGGTTTGTGGATGTGAAATAACAAGTTTAAATAATAGCCAAGTGCAATGTCCAAATTGCGGAGAACAGCTATTAGTAAAAAATAGTCAATTTAGCCGCTTTGCACCAGAAGGTACAATTGATGTAACAGCAATTGAAGTTCCTGCCAAATCACTGGAAGAATGAACTAACATGAAATAGAATTCAGGAGTCAGGAGTCAGGAGTCAGGAGTCAGGAGTCAGGAGTCAGGAGTCAGGAGTCAGGAGTCAGGAGTCAGGAGTCAGGAGTCAGGAGTCAGGAGCCAAGAGGAAATTTGAAAATTGTTTTTCATCTCTCGAACTCAACAAAAGTGCAAGGTTTTTGAGGGTGTAGACGCTATATCTTTACACTTATTTTCCTGTTTATCAGCCTCAACCCTTTGATTTATCTGGGTTTTGCATTTTTTCAGCAAGCCCTAAATAATAATGTTGCCATGATTACCATATCAAAGGGTAATTGTTATACCATTTACGGATGCGTTCTGGTGAAACACCTAATAGATAAGCAAGAACGATAATTTGATTAAGTAGGGTAGTCTTAAAAATTCCCTTTTTTAACCATCTCCGGGGTGATGTAATTACAGGAACGTCAATTATTTGAACTTTACTTATACGTTTTAAACAGGTAATCAGTTCAAAATCTTCCATAATAGGTATTTGGGGAAAATTACCAACTTCTGCAAATGCGATTTTAGTTAAAAAAATAGCTTGATCACCATAGGGTAATTGATAAAAATGCGATCGCAACTTTACACCCCACTCTACCAAACGCAAACCCCAATGAGGTGCATCTATTCGCAAAGCAAAAGCACCAGCTATAATTCCAGGTTGTTGTAATGCGGTACGAATCATAGTATCAAAACCTTGAGGTAAACGAGTATCAGCATGGAGAAACAGGAGAATTTCACCACTAGCGATCGCTGCACCTGTATTCATTTGTATAGCACGACCAGGAGCAGAAGAAATTACAGTTGCACCTAAAAATTGAGCAATAGTAGGTGTACCATCATTTGAACCACCATCAACAACAATGACTTCCACATTTGTACTTGATTGAGTGCTGGTAATTGCTGCTTTAATATTATTGGCTTCATTGAGAGTAGGTATAATAATTGAAATGCGTTGAGTTTTAATATCTTGATGCACCATATCAAATACCAGATGAACCACGTTAAAAATTAAAATTGAAAATTTTTGTAAAACATTAAGTTTAACACTCATACAGCAGATTGCAGATTAATCTGGTACAGAATATAACTATGCGGCTATTCCTTCAAGTTATTGTGTGCATTGCTTTAGTCATTGCTGTGGGAACATGGCTTTCCCAAAGTGCTGATATTTTGGCAGAAAAAACCGGACTGGGGCGGACTTGGGTAGGTACAATTTTGTTAGCGGGTGTGACATCGTTACCAGAATTAGCCACAGGTACAAGTGCCATAGTGATGTTTAATTCTCCAGACTTAGCTGTAGGTGGCATTTTGGGCAGTTGTCTTTTCAATTTGCTGATTTTAGCATTACTCGATATTTACAACGGTCCTGATCCCTTATTGAAACGAGCGCAAATTAGTCACGGTTTAGCAGCAAGTTTAGGTTGTGGAATGCTGGGTATTACAGCTGCGGGAATGCTGTTGGGAAAAACAGATACTAATTTAGCTATGGGATGGGTGGGTATTCCTAGCGTGATTTTACTATTACTTTATTTTGTCAGCGCCCGGATAATTGCCCAATTTGAAACCAGAAGACGTGCAGAAGTATTAGAAGAAGAAGCAGAGGTTTTTCAATATCAACATATTACACCTGTGCAAGCATATCGCAGATTTATCATTCTCTCGGTAATGATTGTCATACTGGGTGTGTGGTTAGCATTTTTAGGCGATCGCGTTGCCGCAGTTACAGGTTTAGGACAAAGTTTTATTGGCGCACTTTTACTGGCTACAGCTACATCATTACCGGAAGTCGTGGCATCCCTGGCAGCAGTACGCCTTAATGCCGTAGATTTAGCAGTTTCTAACGTTTTTGGTTCAAATATCACTAATTTAGCAATTTTGGGCTTTTATGATTTGGTGTATTTACAGGGTAGTTTGTGGGCAAATATCAGTCAGATACATATTTTCACTGCCGTTGTTGGGATGATCATGACTTCCGTGGCCATCACAGGATTAATTTATCATGCTGTTAGTCGTTCACGTATGTATATTACCTGGGATGGATTAGCTCTGATTATCCTTTACTTAGGTGGTATGTACGTGATTTACCAGAACCTATTGTAAAGAAATGTTAAAGACAATGATACTGTAAGGGAATTTGCATAGATAAATCAAGGGATTGAGGATGATGAAAATTAAAATTGTGCATTAAAATTATGCAAGGCTTCGCCGTGAGCGTCAGTGGTAACAAAGCTTGCGGTAACAGAGCTTGTTGAATTATTGATATTAGTTCAAGATAGAGGAAAAATCAAATTGATTGTACCTGCTTTTAGCTGGTGTGAACTACGTTAAAAGTCAAATTGGCATTGTCTAAATTACAGTAAGCTATTTTAGTGCGTTTCTTCAAAATCTAGAATGGCTACTGTTAACGACAACTACCTGAAACTAAAAGCCGGTTATTTATTCCCCGAAATTGCAAGACGGGTAAATGCTTTCGCCCAAGCTAACCCCGATGCGAAAATCATCCGTTTGGGTATTGGTGATGTTACCGAACCCTTGCCAGAAGCTTGCCGGACTGCAATGATTAAGGCAGTGGAAGATATGGGCGATCGCTCTTCTTTCAAAGGTTACGGACCAGAACAAGGTTATGCTTGGTTACGGGAAAAAATCGCTGCTCAAGATTTCCAAGCTAGAGGCGCGAATGTAGAAGCTGATGAAATCTTCATCTCTGACGGTTCTAAATGCGATACAGGCAACATTTTAGAGATTTTTGGCAAAAATAACAAAATTGCTGTTACTGACCCTGTATACCCCGTTTACGTAGATACTAACGTGATGGCGGGTAATACTGGAGAAGCTAACGAAAAAGGCGAATATGCAGGTTTAGTTTATCTCCCAGTCACCGCAGAAAACAACTTTACCGCAGAAATACCCAAGGAAAAAGTAGATTTAATTTATCTGTGCTTTCCCAACAACCCCACCGGTGCGATCGCAACCAAAGAACATTTACAAGAGTGGGTAAACTACGCAAAAGCTAACGGATCAATTATTTTCTTTGACGCTGCTTACGAAGCATTTATCACCGATCCTAGTCTTCCCCATTCTATCTATGAAATTGAAGGCGCTAGAGATTGTGCCATTGAATTTCGTTCTTTCTCCAAAAATGCAGGTTTCACTGGTACACGATGCGCGTTAACCGTCGTTCCCAAAACCTTAAAAGCTAAAGCTGCTGATGGTTCTGATGTAGAATTGTGGAAATTATGGAACCGTCGTCAGTCTACCAAATTTAATGGTGTTTCCTACATTGTACAGCGTGGTGCAGAAGCGGTTTATTCTGAGGAAGGACAAGCACAAACCAAAGCTTTGGTAAGTTTCTACTTAGAAAATGCCAAAATTATCCGTGAACAACTCACCAACGCAGGTTTATCGGTTTATGGTGGAGTCAATGCACCTTATGTTTGGGTGAAAACACCTCATGGTTTAACCAGTTGGGAATTTTTCGATAAATTGCTACAAACTGTGAATGTTGTGGGAACTCCGGGTTCTGGTTTTGGTGCTGCGGGTGAAGGTTATTTCCGTATTTCCGCGTTTAACAGTCGGGAAAATGTGGAAGAAGCAATGAAGCGGATCACGGAGAAGTTTAAGGTTTAGTAGCTTGTAAATACCTTTAAAATCTCATGGTGGGCATTGCCCACCTGAATATTTGGTAGACTTGAGTTATGAGTATATTAGTTGAGAGGTAGAACTTATATGAAATTGATCATCAAAAATTTAGGACCTATTAAAAATAATACTCAAGCCATTGATTTATCTAAGATTGACTTTGAAAGAAAAAAACGTGAACAAGATATCAAAAAACTTGTAGATTTATTAGAACGCCCTCGATCTCGTACTAAAGAGAAGATTAAATTAGCTGAATTAGAAGAATTAGATGTTTTTCAAAGACCATATACAAAACCTATTAATCAAGTCATTCAAAAACTGTTAGAAATGTATGATGCAAATATTGAGGATCATTATTTACATCTTTCTGAACAGCTACAAGAAATTCTTGGAGGTGAAATAAAAATTATTCGTCGAGAAGGAATTGGAGCAGCAGAATTTTATTTTCAAATAAGTTCTGTTGACGAACTTTTGCCAATGTATTTAGCTTCTTCTTCTGTCAACCAGTTAACACTTTTGGATACATATTTTAAATATTGGGCGGAAGAAAAAAATAATTTCTTAATGATAGATGAACCGGAAGTGAATTTACATCCAGAAAATCAGATTAAATTATTAAATATCTTAATCCAGTTCATCCAAAACGAAACCAGAAATAAAGTATTAATCACAACCCATAGTTCAATTTTAGCTAATGCTATTAATAACTATATATATTTGGATGTTCTGAAAAATCAACATGGTGTAAATGTAGAGAAAATTATCGAAGATAATAAATTATACTATGTTGATTCATCTGTATCTATCGCAAAGGAAAAAGTCGGTGTTTATTTCTTCACAGGTGATAAAATTATAGACTATGAAAGCGGTGATTATGGTATTTATTTTAGAAATTTTCGAGAAGTTGAAAATAACTTAGATAAATCACTTCGCATTCTGACTGATTATATTTATGTTCAGGAAGATGAGGGTGACGATGAGTAAAGGTAATAAACGCGATGTGCGTAATTTGAGAGATGAATTTCACAAAGCTTTATCAAAACAAGAATTTATTATTGAAATTCCTGTAGCTGAAAATGAAATAATTGAAATTGAAGAAAAAAGTTATAATGCAAAATTGAAGAAGGTATGTATTCAAGAATTAAACTATTTTGATGAAAAGTCAACAGTAGAAAGAATCTGGAAAAACTTAAATCCCAAACAAGGTTATCATGAAGAAGAAATATATATAGATTTTAAAGGAATTTTATTTTATCAAACATTCTCTGAAAGAAAGAAATTAGAAGAAAATAAATATAGTAAATTTTCAGAAATTATCACAAGTGATAATAAATCTGGTACATTAATTTGTCAGACAATTCTGAGAGATCAAGATCAAATTAAAATTAAGTGTTTTTGTCACCCAGATATTGACAGTAAAACAGAAATTAGAATAACTTTAAAAAGTTTGTTATAATAGATACTTAATGGATAGTATTAAATTCCTATTACCTCCTTTATATGAGTGTAGCTATTCCCGTTTTTAAACCCGTTAGTAAAATGCAGCTAACACCCGGTAGTAAAGTTACCATTCCCGATGTTAGCTGGGATGAATTTGAGGCGATTTTAAAAGAATTAGGAGAAAAAAGAAATTCCAGAATTGCTTATATTCAAGGTAATTTAGAAATTATGGTGCCTCTTCCTGAACATGAAATTCCCAAAGATTTAATTTCTGATATCGTCAAAATATTACTGAAAGCAAAAGGAATTAAATATCAACCTTTTGGTTCAACAACCTTTAAAAAAATAGGTATAGCAGGGGTAGAACCAGATGCTTGTTTTTATATTCAAAATTATCAACAAATGATAGGTAAACGGCGTTTACAACCAGATGATCCACCACCAGATTTAGCAATAGAAACTGATGTGACATCAAAAACAACTCTGGATGCTTATCAGGCTATTGGAGTTCCTGAATTATGGATTTTTGATAGTGGTAAGTTGTCTATTTATTTATTGCAAGATGGGAAATATATCAAGTCTGAAAAAAGTCCCTATTTTGAGGATATACCTATTACTGAGATTATACCTGATACTGTTGAGCGTAGTTGGCAGGTAGGAAGTTTTCAGGCTTTGGAAGAATTTACAGTGACGTTATATTCTATCTTGGAGTAGAGTGTTAATATTTTTTAAGTTATGGCTGGACATAGTAAATGGGCAAATATCAAGCGTCAAAAAGCGGTAGTAGATGCGAAAAGGGGAAGTATCTTTACCCAACTATCGCGGGCGATAATAGTTGCTGCTAGGAGTGGGATACCAGATCCAGCGGGAAATTTTCAGTTGCGGACAGCGATTGATAAAGCGAAAGCTGCGGGTATTCCTAATGATAACATTGAAAGAGCGATCGCTAAAGGTGCAGGTACTTTTGCAGGTGATAACACCAATTTAGAAGAAATTCGCTATGAAGGATATGGTCCTGGTGGTGTAGCAATTTTAATTGAAGCTTTAACAGATAATCGTAATCGTACCGCTGCTGATATTCGAGTTGCTTTTAGTAAAAATGGCGGAAATTTGGGGGAAACAGGTTGTGTGAGTTGGATGTTTTCCCAAAAAGGTGTGTGTGTTGTTGAAGATGTGGTTGATGAAGAAAATTTGTTAGAAGCATCTTTAGAAGCTGATGCTGAATCTTATGAAATGATTGAAGATAACACGGCTGAAGTTGTTACTGAAGTGGTAAATTTAGAGAAACTAAGTCAAACATTGAAAGCCAAAAACTTTAATGTTAGAGATGTAGAATTACGTTGGATTCCGGGAAATCAAGTTGAAGTCACAGATGCTGATCAAGCTAAATCGCTGCTCAAATTAATTGATATTTTGGAAGGTTTAGATGATGTGCAAAATGTCACCGCTAATTTTGAAATGTCTGAAAATCTCATGGCTTTAAGTATGGCTTAATAGGTTGTAGGTGACTGGTGATAGGTGACAGGTGACAGGTGACAGGTGACAGCAAGAAGGCAAGAGGCAAAAGTTGAAAAATTAATTCTTTCTCCTGACTCCTGACTCCTGACTCCTGACTCCTGAATTCTTCCCTTATGGTAGCCAATTTTCATCTAATAATTGTTCCAGAGTATAAGGACATTCTAAAGGAAATTGAATCATCATACCTGTTTTTTTACTGACATATTTTAAGGCTTTCTGATAAACTTTATCTTGATTTTCTTGTAAATGATTTCTTAGATTTTTAGTCAAATATTCATTGATTTGAGTTCTAAAACTGATAATTTCAGCTTGCCAATGATTGGCATTATATTGATATTCCTCTTCCCAATATTGCAGCAGTAATAAATGTCTAATTATTTGTTCTAACAAACTCTCAACAGTCAATTTATCTCGACGACTCATTGCTTCTAATTCCTCAATTAAATGCTCTAAATCTAGAGCATCTAGTCGCTTTTCTTTTAATAATTCTAGAGTTTGTTCTAACCATTTTTCATTATCAACTTCATAAATAGAATACAAATCACTTATTGGATTCATTGCTTTACTCACTGTAATCTACTTGTTAAATGATTAATTAGCAATTATTCTAATTATTATACCACATCTTCTTGATCAAGTAGTTAATTCAAACTCTTGTTTGGCTTTAGCTAAACTAAACTCGCTGTAAGACATAGACTCATTTTGCGGGTAATTTTTCTACTCAACTTGCTCTATTCAGAGACTTGCGTAAAAATAATAGATAAAACACCTTCATCTATCTTCACATCTATCTTCACAATGTCACTCACTCAGCTTCCTCAAACTCTCACTCCCCCCCACACAACCACAGACAAACCAGGATATGATTATGATTTGGTGATAGTCGGTGGTGGTATAGTTGGTTTAACTTTGGCTGCTGCTTTAAAGAACTCTGGTTTAAGTATACTGCTAATCGAAGCTAGGGTGACATCAGCTGCAGTAGCTAAAGGTCAAGCTTATGCTGTACATATGTTATCAGCCCGCATTTTTCAAGGAATTGGCATTTGGGATAAAATTCTACCTAATATTGCTAAATATAGACAGGTATTTTTATCTGATGCTGACTATCCCGATGTGGTGAAATTTCAAACTGCTGATATAGACACACAAACACCAGAATTAGGTTATGTAGCAGAACATTTTGCCCTGTTAGAACCTTTACAAGAATTGGTAAAAAATTGTGCAAATGTAACTTATTTGTGTCCAGCAGAAGTTGTCACCACACAAAATGAAAAAGATATAGTGAATGTGAATATTAAAGTTGACGGTGAACAGCAACAAATTAAAACTAAATTGTTAGTAGCTGCTGATGGTTCACGTTCCAAAATTCGAGAAGCTGCGGGAATTAAAACTAAAGGTTGGAAATATTGGCAATCTTGTATTGTCGCTTTTGTCAGACCAGAAAAATCTCATAACTATACAGCTTATGAGAAATTTTGGAAAAGTGGACCTTTTGCAATTTTACCTTTACCTGGTAACAGATGTCGCATTGTTTGGACAGCACCCCATGAAGAAGCTAAAGCTTTGTGTGCTTTAAGTGATGAGGAATTTTTAGCGGAACTAACTCAGCGGTATGGTAAGCAGATGGGTAAATTAGAATTATTAGGCGATCGCTTTATTTTTCAGGTACAATTAATGCAGAGCGATCGCTATGTTCTCCCCCGTTTAGCTTTAGTTGGTGATGCTGCACACAACTGTCATCCCGTCGGTGGACAAGGTTTAAATTTAGGTATTCGTGACGCTGCTGCTTTAGCTGAAATTATCCAAACAGCACACCAAAACGGTGCAGATATTGGTAAAATTGAAGTTCTCAAACAATATGAACGGTGGCGAAAAAAAGAGAATTTGGCAATTTTAGGTTTTACCGATTTGTTAGATCGAGTATTTTCTAATAACATCTTACCTGTGGTAGTTATTCGCCGTTTAGGTTTATGGTTGATGCAGCGAGTCCCAATGTTGAAAATCTTTGCACTTAAATTAATGATCGGTTTAAAAGGTAGAACTCCCGAATTAGGGAAAATGTAAGAAAATGTAAAATGATTTATAATTGGGAAATAAGGTGACAGAAGAAAAATCAATTCTTTCTCCTGACTCCTGTACGGGCGAAGTAGGGGCGAAGCATTCGGAAAATAACCTGTGATCAAAATTGATAATTTATAGCCCGAATGCTTCGCCCTTACAGGAAAATAGCCTTTTCATAAAATTGATAGTTTGTCGCCCGAATGCTTCGCCCCTACGACTCCTGACTCCTGACTCCTGTTATATGTCACTGCAACAAATTAAAGAACAGGCTTATAAACTTTCGGTAAGCGATCGCCTAGATTTAATTACCGCCTTAATTCAATCTTTGCAAATTTTACCCCAGAGTGAAGAATGGAAATATTTAGTATCACGTCCTCACCCTTGGAAGCAACAACTTTATATTAAAGGTAGAAAGTTACTAGCTGCAACCGTTTGGCAGGATATGATCAGTAATGAAATGTCTCCAGAGGAAGCAGCAGAAAATTGGGATTTACCTCTAGCAGCAATTTCTGAAGTCATCAGTTATTGTCAGAGTCATCAAGAATTAATAAAATTAGAAGCTGATGAAGAAAAATATCGTCTAGAAGTAAAAGGAGTCTCCTTTGAGTCTTAAATTACTACTAGAACACCGATTCATTAATCGTAAGGGCGAAGCATTCGGACAGAATATGAACTGGTTTCAGCAATAGGTTATCACCCGAATGCTTCGCCCCTACAACTTATAACAAATTAATACATTCTATTTTGGAGAGGTCTATTGTATTAGACTATGCTAGACAACAAGAACGAGTTTTGCTAACACGTAACTGCAATGACTTTCACACACTGCATCAGGCTAACTCATTACATCCTGGTATTTTGGCAATTTACCAAAATGCCGACGGATCGAAAAACATGAGTTATCAAAATATTGTTAAAGCTATTGCTAATATCCAAATAGCAAACTTTACACTTGCCAATCAGTTTGTTATTCTCAATCAATGGAATTACTAAATTTAGATATGAACTTTAAAATCATACCTTACACCCTGGCAGCATCTATTTTTTTGAGTGGTTCTCTAATTAGTCAACCTACATTAGCCAATCAACCACAAACAACAGTAAAATCTATATGGCAAGTCTTTTCTTCCCAAGAAGGAGGATTTAGTATTTTATTTCCTGGTTCACCCACAGTGACAAAACAAAAAATCAAAAATAAAACTGGCGAAATTGAGGTGAATTTATTTACTGTTGAACGCCCCCAGGAAGATGTAAAATACACAGTTGCTTATATTGACTATCCAGAAGAATACATTGAACTATTAAAACGTAATAATCAGGTTGAAGCAGCGATAGATACTGGCAAGAAAACAGCTTTAGAAAATGCCAAAGGAACTTTAATTAGTGAAGAACAAATGAGTTTAGAAGGTCATTTTGGCAAAGAAGTTAACTATACTAAACCAGGGGATAAAATTGTTAAACAAAGAATCTTTTTAGTTGATAGAAGATTATATCAAGTCAGTGCAGAAACCACTACAAAAATGCAAAAATATTTAACTAAGAGTATCAGTGGTTTTTGTGATTCTTTGAAGTTGTTACCAAAATAAGGTTTACTGAAAAGATGTTTTAACCCCTCCCTAACCCCTCACAAGGGTAGGTATTTTACATTGTCGTGAGGGCAAGACTTGGAGGACAAGGCAGACAAGGTGACAAGGGAGGAAATACGTAACAAAAATATACAATTGGTAACAAAAACTGAGGCTAAACAGACCTTGTACTGATCGAAGCAGAAGTACATTTTTTGTATAAAATCTTCCTTGTCTACAATACCTCCTTGTCTTCGGTGGTCCTGCCTCAACAGATAATATTAAAAACCTACCCCTGTGAGGGATTAAGGGGGGTAAAAATTTGATATTTAAACTTACTTGGAAGGAATTTTCAGTGTACCTGTATCATATATGCCTTTAGCATCAGATGGAATTTCCAAGGGAATCACTGCTGGAGTATCAGTAAATAAGCGTATTTCATAGCGTCCTGGTTTTAATCCAGAGGTAGCAAACTTACCTGATCGATTGGTGAATATAGTAACTGGTTGCCAATTGCGATCGCCCACAGCAATAATCTGTCCTGATCCTAAAGAAATAGGTTCACCATTAGCATTTAATAACTGTCCTCGCAAGAAAACAGTAGCGTCTGTTCCCACTTGCACTAATGTACCACTGTTATAACTTGGCAAAACCTTGATGACGCGATCGCCTACATCTATTCCTATAGGTAAATTAACTGTATCAATTATGAGATTAGAAATATTATAAGGACTTAAATTTGGCACTACACCAAATCCTAAATTATCAATGCGGGTGGTATAACCACCGGAAATAGGATTAATACCAATTTCTTGACCTTTAATACTGTTTTTGGGAATTACTAAAGCAAAACTATTATTCAGAGGACGTGACCACCCCAAATAACCATCAACAAATACCAAAGCAGTACCAAGACTGAATTTAGTTGTATTGGCCATGGTGTTATTTCCTTTTATAGGAAAAATCCCATTATGAGATAAATCCCAAACAAAACGATAACCTGTATAAGATAATGCCCCGTTTAAATTATAACTTTGATCATTTTGGGTTAAACTTAAGGAAGGTTTTGGCGTGCCGATAGTTCGCAACGGGTTATAATTCCAATTTAGACGATTAGTAGGTTCTCCCCTATTATTGATATTAGATGATGCTTGGATTGATTGACGTATTCGAGGTAAAGTCCAAGAAAAACTAATGTCAGCACGTTGTTCTCCAAAACCAGTCCGATCTAGATTTTGACTGAGATTGAGATTCACATTTAACCCGTTGCGGAAACTCCTAGAGAGACCAAGAGAAACCCTATAAGTATTAGGAATATCTCGCCCAAATTGATATCTGGTACTCAAATTTCCTCTCATATTCCAGAATAAGTTTTGACTATAATTAGCAGTAATATCATATAAAAAATCATTACGTGGGTTTGCTTCTCCCACTCTCACAAAATTTCGTCCTTTAGATTCTACAGTTAATTGAAACGAACGTTGAGATGGATTATTTTCCCCAAATTGTAAGTATTCATAACGCAACTTAGCAGCATAATCAATTCCTAATTTTTGATCGTGACTGAGGGCAATATCCCAGCCAAAATTACCATAATTAGTAGCCCAAACTCCTTCTAAACCGCCAAGTTGTTGATAGAAATCTGCTTGTAAATAACTGCCTAAAGTCAACTGATTAGTTATACCTAAACGGTGGGATAAAGTCAAAATCGGTTGAGTAAAATCATAAGTGCGATCGCCCTTACTCTCAAGAGATGGAACACCCACACTATAGGCAAATTGCTGTACTCCAGGTGCTAATAAATCCCCCGCTACAGGTTTATAAAAATTCAATCTTTGCACCTGACCCACATCATCTTTAATCACTAACTCTACATCATTAGTACCCCCATTCAAAGGTAAATCGCGGATATCTTGTTGTCCTGCTCGTAACAGTAAACTCCGTTGTAATCTACCATTAACTAATACATCAACTGATGAATCTTTTTCTAAGAAAAATTCAAATTGGCTAATAGGTCGAGTGACTAAATAAGGTTGTAAACTAAAATTTTTAGCGACAGAAATTCCCAGTTGAGGCTGACTATTTTGATAACCTGTAATGGGAAGAGACAGATCCCCCACTACATAACGCAAAGCTTGTGCTGGTGCATCCCTAACTACTCGCAAATCTCCCCTAGTAAAAGCAGGTTCTCTTCCTTCTGTAAAATTGCCCCGTCCCTCAAACACCCAATTTTTATAATTCAATGTACCATCTACAGCTAGACGTAAAGGTTGCAGTCCTATATTTCTTTGTCCTGAATCAGACCAAATATAATCTTTATCAGCGCGAAAATTAACATAGCCGCTAAAAGTGCTGGGAAGCACCGCTTTTTCAATATCAGGAGGTAATCTACTAGTATTTAACTGAGCTACATTAGTACGACGTTGAGCAGGTGTAACTTGAATTTGTAATTCTAATTTAGAGCGATCAAAAGTTGCTTGTAAGCCATTTTCTAGCAAAACTTCTAAGCTTAAATTACCTTGAGTATCAACCGCACTTGTCAGTTTTGCTTGGGTATCTGGACGAATAACTTTTTCTGTTTCTGCTAACAAAGGTGCTGCTTGAATGCGAACTGCGGGAATATTTCCCAAGGTCAATAATACCTGTCCTCTTTGTTGTCCATCAATAAAAAATGGTACAACGACTCTCTGGTTTTCGTTACGGGGTTTTTTAAAAATTTCCTCAAATGTCGGGTCTTGGTTTTCCTTTTCGGGAGGTATATTTGGCGATGGAGAAGGTGAATCCTGTCCTAAACTGGCTGTAGAATTAAATAAACTAGAACTGAAGGAAAAAAAGATAAATAGTCTTAATTTAATCGGATTTAATCTTAGCTTCATTCAAGACAGAAATCTCTTTTTAAAGATGATTAACACTTGCCCAAAATTGTTCTAGAAACCTTATTGTTTTGTAGGGGTAATTAATTGTAGGGGTAATTCATGAATTACCCCTACGCAAGAATAAGGTTTTCAGTCACATCTTACGTAAGTCCTAAAATTAAAGGTTTAACTACTAGTGGCAACTGTTAAGGTTAAGGTATCACTGTATGTTCCAGCACTAATATTACCTGAGTTATTAATCTCAATGTATAGATCGAAATCGCCGCCTCCAAGATTATGAGAAAATTGTCCTAACGTTTGAAAGGTAGGAGTACTAGGTGCAGTAGGATTGCTGGGCTGAGTTAGTCCAAGTTTGTATGGAATACTGACGTTGTTACTATTTTTCAAATTACCGTTATTAGTCGAGCTTGCAGTTATGACTACACCACTAGGCGCGTTAGTTGCAGCTGAAAAGCCAGCAATTTTGGTAGACTGTAACCCTGATTGAGCTAACTGTATCGCGTTTTGTAAGTTACTAGCATTACTTGTTGCCGTTAATGTAACGCTAACCGTTGGAGGCACGGTGATACTAAGAGGAATAGTATTAACACTCTGAGCAAAGGCTGCTGATTCAAAACCAATAGCAGCAAGGGGACTCAGAATTAAGCTAGAAGCAATGAAAAAAGGACGTAAAGACATTGTAACTCCTTATTTATCAGGACTAAAAACTACAGTAATTTGAGTCTAGAGGTGTTGACTTTAAATTGTCTTCCCACTTCTTTTTGTTAAGACTTATGCAACATTGGACTAAAAACCTGGTTCTTATGTTCAAATCCCTAGTAGGGGTGATTTCCTTACCCAAGATTCGACTAAAAACCTGGTTTTGATGTAGGGGTAATACCCTTCGGGAAGCAAGCTACATGAATTACCCTTACCATCTCCTGAAAGTCTTTAGAAAAGGTAGAAATCAATTAAGTGCAATTTTTTAACAATTGCATACATAATATCACCTACCCCCCCCCGCAAGATAGTATAAATACTGTTTTTTTTAAACTTTGAGTATTTTATTTTACAAGTTATTACATTCATGAAGATGCTGAAAATACTTGATCGGAAATCGCCGTAATACATCATCCCTCTACAACCTGAGTTCGACGTAAGAGAATAACCCGCGATTGTAATTGGTAACAATTCAAACCAAAACAGCCTTTGTCAATATTCATGAATTACCCTTAGGCAAAAATCAGGTTTTTAGTCATATTTTGCCTAACTGCTACAACATTTCCAGCCAATAGTGTTAAAGTGGCAAAAAACTGACTTGATTTTTCTTCATTTTTCTTTTCTAGAGCCTAGACTAAAAGCGGGTATCCATGCTGAAAAAACTACAAAACAAGCAAATTTATTTGATTGCTGGTGCTGGACTATGTGCCTTTTTAGTCGGGGGTATGTTATCAGCCCCAGAAGCTGGAAAAACCTTGAGTAAATGGTTCAACTTGAGTCAGAGTCAGCCTGAAAAATTATCTGAGGCTAATAAATCCCAGTCGGTTGTCTTTCGTTTGGCATCACAATCTTTACCGGAACGGGCGGCAAAACTTGCGGAAATTGCGGAGAATGGCAGTTCACCAGATCGGGAAAGGGCGCGTTATCTGTTAGCAAGTGATTATATAGAAACTGATCAAGGTAAAAAAGCTTTGAGTTTGTTAGAAGGTCTAGAGAAAGACTATCCTGTTTTAGCACCGTATATTTTACTGAAACAAGCCCAAGCACAAGATATTCTAGGTGAAAAAGGCCAAGCTTCCGATCTGCGGCAAAAAGTGTTAAAAGATTATCCTGAAGATGCAGCAGTAGTTAAAGCTATATATTTGATTGGGTTGCCAAAGCTACATGAACAGGCGATCGCTCAATTTCCTTCCCATCCCCTCACCTGGGAAATTATCCGCAAACGCCTACGAGAAAACCCCAATCAACTCAAGTTAAAATTAATCTTAGCTAAATATGCAGCCGATGAACCAGGAATTACTGGTATTTTAGATCAGTTGGCTAAACAACCCCAACTCACAGCCGCAGATTGGGATCTCATCGCTTCTGTATATTGGGATAATAACGAATTTGCTAAGGCTGCCAGTGCTTATACAAAAGCACCGAAAACAGCTAAAAATCTTTATCGCAGGGCGCGAGGATTACAAATAGATAAAAAACGAGATCAAGCAATTGCTATTTATAAGCAACAAATCCAAGAATTTCCCGATGATGAAGAAACGGGAACAGCTTTATTAAGATTAGCAGAAATCACCCCTGGCAAAGCTGCCATACCTTATCTTGACCAAATTATTAATAAGTTTCCCAAACAAGCACCCCAAGCACTGGAACAAAAAGCTAAACTGCTAGAGTCGCTTAAAGATAATCAGGCAGCTACAGAAACCTGGAAATTATTGTTAGGTAGATATAGCAACTCTGAGGAAGCAGCAGAATATCGCTGGAAAAATGCCCTCAATAAAGCCAAAAATAGAGATTACGTAAGTGCATGGCAATGGGCGCAACCAATTGCTACAGAGAATCCCAGGAGTATTTTAGCTCCCAGAGCCAGTTTTTGGGTAGGAAAATGGGCAACTCTACTAGGTAAACAGGAAGATGCACGGAAAGCTTATGAGTATGTATTGAGTCAATTTCCCCAATCTTATTATGCTTGGCGGGCTGCTAGTATTTTAGGTTTAGATGTAGGTGATTTTAGTAACTTGCGTTTAATGAACCCAGAAATTATCCCCCCCCAACGTCCTGTACCTCCAGCGGGTTCGGATGCGTTTAAAGAATTGTATTTGTTAGGACAGGATCGAGATGCTTGGTATGAGTGGGAAACAGCATTTAAAAATAACAGTCAGCCTACCGTAGCGGAAGAATTTACAGAAGGGTTGATGCGGTTAGCAAAGGGTGAAAATTTGATCGGTATTGCTAAGATATCTAAATTAGAAGATCGGGAAAAACCAGAGGAACAAGCGGAATTTGCCGCTTTAAGTAAAGAAATCACCTATTGGCAAGCCCGTTATCCGTTTCCTTATTTCCAAGAAATACAAAAATGGTCTTTATCACGTCAACTTAATCCACTGCTAGTTACAGCATTGATGCGCCAAGAGTCAATGTTTCAACCAAAAATTAAATCTGTGGTTGGTGCGACGGGTTTAATGCAGGTAATGCCGAGTACCGCTGCATGGATAGCCCCACAAATTGGTATGGATATCAAAAACCTCAATTTGGAAAACCCCAATGATAATATCATGTTGGGTACATGGTATTTGGATCATACCCATCAACAATATGGTAATAATTCCATGTTAGCGATCGCCAGCTACAATGCAGGACCGGGAAATGTGGCTAAATGGTTACAAACCATCCCTAAACAAGATCCAGATGAGTTTGTAGAAGAAATACCTTTTGGTGAAACTAGAAATTACGTCCGCTTGGTATTTGGTAACTATTGGAATTATCTGCGTTTATATAATCCGTCAATTTCCGCTTTAGTAGCTAAATACTCAGAACAACAACCTAAATTACCGCAGCAGTAATGGTGATGGGTGATGGGTGATGGGTGATAAGACCAAAACGTAAGTACAGGCGAAGTAGGGGCGAAGCATTCGGAAAATAGCCTGGTCATAAAATTGATAATTTGTTGCCCGAATGCTTCGCCCTTACAGGAAAATAGCCTGGTCATAAAATTGATAATTTGTTGCCCGAATGCTTCGCCCTTACAGGAAAATAGCCTGGGATAAAAATTGATAATGGTCGCCCGAATGCTTCGCCCTTACAGGAAAATAGCCTGGGATAAAAATTGATAATGGTCGTCCGAATGCTCCTCTCCATCTCCCAAAACTAAGAAAACCTCTGTTGCTAGTCGCGCTGGAAGATAAAATAGTTAAGGAATGTTGCCTAGAAACTGACTCATGACATCATCACCAGACATAGATACTATTAATTCTCCCAATGTTGACAAAGAAGGATACAGTAACTCAGCAGTTGATCCCTTAGATGAGTTACCAGATGAAGTAGAAATGTCGTTTTTCGATCATCTGGAAGAATTGCGATCGCGCATTTTTTATTCTTTAATAGCTGTAGCTGTATGTGTGGTTGGCTGTTTTATAGTCGTTAAACCACTTGTACAAATACTGGAAGTTCCTGCAAACGGTATCAAATTTCTCCAACTAGCACCAGGAGAATATTTCTTTGTTTCCTTAAAAGTTGCTGGTTACAGTGGTTTAGTGCTGGCTACTCCTTTTATACTTTACCAAATTGTGCAATTTGTATTACCCGGTTTGACTCGTCGTGAACGTCGTTTATTAGCACCGATAGTTTTTGGTTCGAGTATTTTATTTTTGGGTGGGTTAGTATTTGCCTATTTTCTACTTATTCCCGCAGCATTAAACTTTTTTGTTAGCTACGGTGCTGATGTGGTAGAACAACTATGGTCAATTGAAAAATATTTTGAATTTGTATTATTGTTGTTATTCAGCACTGGTTTAGCTTTTCAAGTTCCGGTGATTCAATTATTGTTAAGTAATTTAGGTATTGTTTCTTCAAATCAAATGTTAGCCGGTTGGCGGTTTGTGATTATGGTTGCAGTGGTTTTAGGTGCGGTGTTAACACCTTCTACTGATCCTTTAACTCAAAGTTTATTAGCAGGTGCGGTTTTAGGGTTGTATTTTGGTGGTATTGGGTTGGTTAAATTAACGGGTAAGTAATAGGAAATGGGGAATGGGTAATAATTTATTGATCGCAGATCAAACTCATCCCTCAACTAGGTTTATCAGATTCAAATGGATTCCACAATCTTAGTTGAGTTACCCAACGAAAATCATCTGTATTTCTTGTTATTAAAATTAACCCATACACTAAAGCAGTGCTGGCAATAATAGCATCACCTAAAGTCATTTTTTTCTGTTGTCGCAAAATGACTGCTTGGTTTAAAACATCTTGAGAGATGGGTAAAACTTCAGCAATTTGAAAAAACTCCTCAAAATACTGAATTTGCTCTTTGGTAAGCTGATGATAGCCTAAAACTTCCAAATAACTAAGTGCTGATACCGCAGGTGCATATTCAGCAATTAATTCTCTCAATTTATTGTGTTCTGCTTGAGCAGAGTAGATGATAATATTACTATCTAGCAGCACGTTTTATCTTCCTGGAAGTGAACGATCTTGACGGGTTTCTTGCTGCCATAGAATTGGGTCAATATCAGTCATAGTTTGACTCATAGCTAGTTTTTCTAATATTTCAGCCATTCTCTGTCCCCGTGCTTTTTTATCTATAACTTGTTCATTTTCTAGCAATGTAACATGAACTGGGGTTAGTTTTTCTCCCAATGCAGGTACATCATCAATCCACTCTAAACGACTTCCTTTTAACCAAGCTCTGAATGTTTTTAGCATAATTTCATCTTTACTCTATATGTATTATTACTTCTGTAAGTCATTACTAGCAATATTCTACATCAATGTTAAAATAAAAAATATCACTTGAACATATAAAAAACTATGTCTGGCAATACTTCAATTATCAGCGTTTCTCCTGAAGTTATGAGTGGTACTCCAGTTTTTACCGGAACAAGAGTTCCTATCCAAACACTTTTAGATTATTTAAAAGCAGGAGATTCAATAGATGATTTTTTAGATGGTTTTCCTACGGTTAGTAGAGAGCAAGTAATTACATTTTTGGAGGAAGTAGAAAAAGCAATAATTAGTAAGGTAGCATAAGATGAAATTGATTTTAGATGAATGTATTGATCGCAGATTAACCCAAGAATTTATAGGTTATGAAATCAAAACTGTTCCCCAGATGGGATGGGCAGGAACTAAAAATGGTAAATTACTGGCTTTAATAGAAAAAGAATTTGATGTTTTTATTACGGTTGATAGAAATTTATCTTTTCAGCAAAATTTATCTCAGTTCAATATTGCTGTAGTTGTTTTGCAAGCAAAGTCTAATAGATTAATGGATCTTAAACCTTTAGTTCCAAAGATTTTAGATATTTTATCTACAGTGATAAAAGGTCAATCTGTGGTTATTAGTCTTGAATGATAAGGTGTAGAGAAGTTTACTCAAGGTATCGCACTCTCTACTCTACATCCATAAAATGCGTTAGCGAAGCTTACCGAAGGTATCGCACTTCACCCTATATCTATAAAATGCGATCACTCTTTGCTCTACATCAGAATAATGCGATTAATGCGATCGCTCTTAACTATGCTTGTTAAACACTCTCATTCCAATACTCTAAACCAGTAACAATTACATCTTCCAACCACTTCTTAAAACGTTCTGTCAGGTTACTCTCATCATCAGCATAAGAAAACTGAAATAGAGAATCTGTTAAGGCTTGAATATCACTAATATTTTTTTCACCCTCTTCTGTATTATCTCTGTGATATGCACAAGCAGAACAAGCAAGTAAGCCCAGATATTCATGTCCAACAACATGAAAAGAAAGTAAAATTGTTGTTGTTGATTCTACATTTATGACCAATTGTATCCAACTGTGATAGGGACGAAGATTAGCAAAGTATCCTAATTGTTTAGCTGTTTCTACCACTTGGAAGCGATGATAATATGATTTAGGATCACGTGCAGGTGCAGTGCGTGTAAAAATCTGAGCATCACTCACTAGATTTTGAAGTGATAACTTAATTTCAGTAGCGATATCTTGTAAGCGAACAGATGCAATTTCAAACAGATTTGCAGCAAATCCCTCAACTTTTTGACAGCGATCCGAAATAGTAACAGATTGGCTTTGCTTAATTTTCTCAGTGATAGATGAAATCACAGCTTGAACGCGGCGTGTTTCTGACAAAACTTGTTCAGATAAACGAAGACTACGAAGAAATGCCTGTTTTTGACTATTAGAAAATAAGTTAATCAAAGGTAATAAATTTCTTTGATCTGCTTGTTCTGAAGCTTCAATATAAACTGCTCTATCGTCACGAGTGAGAACTAAAGGAAACAATCCAGCTTGTATGAAAACTAAACTAGCAAGACATCGAGCTACTCTACCATTACCATCTTGAAATGGATGAATTTGTGTAAACCGATGATGTAACCATGCTGCTTCAACTTCTGGAGGAATGTTTTGTTTTCTATGTTCATGATGCCATTGAATCAAATTATCCATTTCTGATGCAACTTGTTCAGGAGGACAATATTCATGTATTATTCCATTAGGTCTTTCAGGGTTATTAGGTTGTCGTTTCCAATCACCCCGGATGAGAGAAACACGAATAATTTGCCCTGAAGATGTTTTAGCTTCTGTACTATCTTGATTTTGAGTTAGCAGTTGATGTAATTCTTTGATATAAAAATTAGATAAGGTTCTCTGTCCACCGACAAAATCAAATAGTCCTTCAATAGCTGCTTCTTGATCTTGGATAAGAGATACAATTTGCTTAATTGGGGGATTTGTAGGATTATGAGGAATAAGAGCTTCATTAATTCCTTTTTCAATTAGTATCCGAGTAATTCCTTGATCAAGGGTATATAATCTTTCAATAATTCCAGTTTCAATGGCAATTTCTCGACACAACCTTTCCCTAAAGATTTTAAATTCTCCAGAGGAACGTAGACGTTCTGCTTGTTCATTCCAAAATGTTACTAAAGATGATAACTCAGCACTTGCTAAGTTTTGCCAATTTGCTGGTAGGTTTTCTATTGGTTGCCACTGCATGAATCATCTCCAAAAACTGGATTAATAGTTTAATATGATATTGCTCTTAACTCTACATCATAAATGCGTTAGCGTTCGCGTAGCGTCTCGTAGAGATAGCGCACCGAAGGTATTGCTCTCACTCTACATCGGAAATGCAATATTACCCAATAATTAAAACTGTGAATTTAACCATCCTAAAAAATCTCCCGTCTTGACAAAATATATTTCTATACTTGCTTCCTGCAATATTTCTTTAATCTCTGGTTTACCAAAGTCTGTATGATTTCCACTCAAAAAAACTTTTTTCTCATTTGTAGATGTTTTGGCATGATCAAGAATACAGTGTAAAATTAAATTGTCTGTAGGATCATTAATAAGTATATTTTCCATACTTTTACTGAGAATATCTGGTTTTAATTGTATTAAGTCTACAGTTTTAGTAGCCCATTCTAAAACATCAAAAAGACGAGTATTAATCTCATTTATTCTCTCATTATTCTTAATAATTGCTTGTCGTAGATATAATTTGATGTCTCCAGAGTATGTTGAGTTTCTATCTCCTTTTAGTTTACTAACTTCATCATCTAAGTTCTTTTTAAAACGATTGCTTCTGTTTCTTTCACTTTCTAGTACAGAAAGAGATTCCATACAACAAATTGCAGGAGTTACTATTTTAATTTTTGTTGTTACTTCAGGATATTGGGAATTTACTAAATTCTCAGTATCTTGATCCTGTTTTTTTGCAAAGTCAATAAAAAAATTAGTTTCTATGTAAAGCGTAATCATTAAATTTACTCGCCTTTATTGTGCAGCATCAGCAATTTTATCTACAAAACCTATCTGGGTTAATTCTTGTGATTTTGGGGGATTATCTGTTTTCCAATTCTCAGCTAAATCTCTTAACCATCCTTCTACTAATGTTTCTAAATAATATTCAAAAATCCTCTTTTTATGACTAAATTCTGGATCATATTCAGACAAAACTTCATGAGTTGGGAAGGTGTAGACATCTTCTAACTTTTCCCCATCCCATTGAAAAAATTTAATTTCTTCACGGGTAGCTGTCATTGCATAAGGAATTATCACTCTATTATGTTCTTGTTCAAATTTGAGGATATTTTCGATTTTGGAAGTAATATCTTCTACAATATCTCTAGCTCTAACTTTTGATACTAAAATTTTATTTCCATTTTTATCCCAAGCTGTAATATCTGATAGTTCTATTGTTGTGCCACTCAGTTTTGTAGTGTCCATTTTTTTATCCTTGTGACATTAAAGGTTGTAGGTTATACTTGAGGCGCTGCTCATCAGCAAAATCATCAAAAGAACGAAAACGACCTGCTTCAAAGTCTTCTAATCCTTGCTGAATACCCTGAATAGCTGCTTCTGAGTCTTGTAATTCCCAGTCTAGGATATTCTCCAACAATTCAGCCGCGACAAAACTAATATCTTGTCCTTGCTGTGCTGCTTTCTCTCGCAGTCTAGCTTCTAATTCTGGACTAAGGGAAACAACTATCGCCATAACCGTATATTTTGGGCAAGGTTTCTAGATATTATTGTATATCAAATTATTAATTAGAAATGTACTTTGGTTGAAAATTAGTTTAATATTGATATTTAGAAGTATACAGAATTATTATGGATGCTTTAATTGAAGAACTAAATACAAAGTTAAATTACTGGCAACCAGCCGTAGCAGATCAAGTTCGCCGTTGTATTCTAGAAATTATCGAAATGGCAGATCAAGATGTTTTAGACATTCTCAGAACTCGTACAGTAGAACAAGAAGTGTTGGATTTGTTAGATGAACCCTAAGCTTGGTGAAGTTTGGCTTGCAGACTTGGGTATAGCTGCAAAAACACGCCCAATTGTGATTGTATCTCGTGATGATCCTGACCCACCACGAGCGTTGGTAATTTATGTACCACTAACTACCCAAAATCGGGGAAGTCTTTATGAGGTTGCACTACCTAGACTGCAATTTCTGGAGCGAGATTCTACAGCTAATGTTCAGGGTATTGGATCTATTCCCACAATAAGACTAGAGAGAAAATTGGGCAAGTTACCAGAGGAAGTTATGCTAGAAATTCAGCAAGCGATTAAATTCGCACTTGATCTACAGGATGAAGCTGAATAATCGCTCCTAACTCTACATCAGAAATGCGATCGCTGTTTAATCTACTATCAGAAATGCGATCGCACTCTCTACTCTACATCCAGAAAATGCGATCGCTTTCTAAACAACAAAAGGTACTAAATTCAGTATTATTTTATTTCAAACCCATAATTACATTATAATTCAATCTCCTTTGCCTCAATAGCTTTTTCTAGAACATCTCTTAAAACTACTACCTTACTTGGTAGAGAATCTTTAATCTTTGCATCATCTTCCCAACAAATCAGAACATCAATATCTTCCTTATTATGATTTGATGTGAAAGCAGAAGCTTTCATTTTCAATTCAGCAATTAAGTATTCATTAGTATTTCGATCAATTAATATAGCATCTGGTTTAGCAGATGCACTATATCTAAGCTGTTTAAGTAAGTCTTGATTTGTTCCACAACAATAACGATAATCGGTGTACTCTGATAAAGCTCCGAATACCATATAAACTTCTGATTGTTCAATAGTCATAAATTATTCAATTTCTTTACATTACACTAATTAGGGCTTGCTGAATAAAGACAAAAGCTAGATATATTGAAGGTTTGAGGCTAATAAACAAGAAAAAGATGCAAGGATTTTGAAGGGTATACCTGAAAAAGTGTGCATTTTGGGTCTGATAAATCAGGAAATTATAGGATGACAGATAGCTGAAACTGTTCCCTGTTAAGAGTTCCCTGTTCCCTTGCCTTCACAGATCGCTTTTTCAGCAAACCCTAATTATAATAGCTTACGAAAGTAGTTTTATATTAACCTTACGCTGTTATGATTGTTGACAAAATTTTCAAAACAGCAAACTCCGTATATTTCCTGTTCTCAGGCGCTTTAAACCCTAAAATAATATGGGCTTTTGGTATTCCCGCAGCAACCAAATCATTAGCCACCCCTTCCTCTGTTACATCATGTTGAATCCAATTATCAACTTAACAATTCCTGTGGACGTACAACAACAATACTGGTAGTTAACAAAAAATCACTAGGATTAAAAGTTAAAATATGGGTAACTTGATAAGCAAGCATAACAGCCACGATACGCACATCATGAGTGCGTTTACCCATTACCTTATTAGTCGTTACTAAATTTAACCAATTGGGAAAAATATCTTCCGACTCTTTCAGTAATGGAAAACGCCTCAGAACTTGGTCTATAGTCTTGCGCGTTGTTTCCACACTCCACCCTAAACCATTAACTTCAACTGGTCGTGTAGCTACAGCCCAAAACTCGACGAGTATTTGCGCCGTCAAAAAACATTCATCTCCCTGCGTGAGTAAACGAGATATGGCCTCTGTTGCAAGGTGATGCTGAACATCAGAAGGATTACAGAAGCGCATCACAACATTAGTATCAATAATATATCTCGTCATTCTTCGTAAATACTATCTCGACAAAAAGCTGCATCACTCAAACTCACACCAGTTTCAGGAAGTTGAGAAACCCAATCTCGAAACTCACTCGCCCTTGCTTCTGGTGTTAATTTTTGCCATAATGGAGTAGTGTCAGAAAACTTTTGAGATTGAAACTGAATAAAAGCTATAAAATCAGCTATTTTTTCCAGTTGTTCTTCATCGAGATGATCTAATTCTTGCTTGAGCTTTTCTCGCAACATAACATAATTTAAGATTGTACAAAATAGAATGTAGCAACAATCATTTTATCACTATATTCACAAACTTTGTTTTAAAAGTTTATAATCTGACGATATTGAATAGTTAAGGAATCCATATAAAAACCAGAGATTTTATTTATCTTAAAACCTACTTTCGTTTACTCCAATAAAATGGCTTGCGCTTATGATGTGCTACAGCTAAAATGCGAATTTCTTCCTCTTCTAGAACACGATATAAAAGAGAATAGGGAAATTTTGGTATCACTAAACGCCGAATAGAACCGCGAACCTTTGCACCTATTTCTGGATAATACATCAAACAATTTACAACCTGCTCTACCGCTTCTAAATATTCTAAACCAAGACCCGTTTTTTGCTGCTCATAATAATTGATAGCATCAGTTAATTCTTGTTCTGCCCAGGGATGAAATATAACAGTTATCATTCTAAATAAATACGCAATTTACTAAACACTTCTTGAGAGGAAATACCAGCAATTTTACCATTACTCATATCCTCATCCCTTAATTCTGCCTCTTGTATCCATTCATTAGCAATTTGCTGATCAATTTTTTCTACTTGTCCTAAATGTTCAATCAAACGAGCTACTAATAATGCTAGAGTATCCTTTGGTAAAGCTAAAACTTGAGCCTCTAATTGTTCAATAGTCATAAATTAATGCTCCGATATCGTTATAACACCAGCAAAACCAAGTAAACGCTGACGTGCTTCCTCAGTATCAGATTGAGGACTAACTGACAAACTATACTGACGATTGAGGGAAGCTGCAACTAATTCTGCTACTGAAACTCCCACTGCTGTAGCTTGTTGTTGCAAAGCCATATAAACATCATCGTTTAGTTCCAGAGTTAATACTTGACTCACGATTTTTAAGCTACCTTAAATAACTTTCCCATAATTATAGCTTTTTTCTACTTGAGAACCCAGAAAAATAAAGCATAATTAACCTTTAACCATACAGAGAAAAAACACAATGAACAAACAACCCATCCGCGTCGGAGTCCTTGGTTTTGGGGGACTCGGCCAAGCAGCAGCAAAACTCCTCTCCAGCAAACGGGAAATGATCTTAGTTGCAGCCGCAGATCAAAAAGGCTACGCATACTCTACAGAAGGCTTAAACACCAATGCTTGCATTTCCACCTACCAAAAACAGGGAACAGTCGGTTATTTAGAACCCTTCGGTACATTAAGCAACAACAGCATTCAAGACCTAATTCAAGCCACCGGTGACGCTGTAGATGGTTATTTCCTGGCTTTACCCAACCTACCTAACGACTTTATCCCCAACGTCACTAAACAATTTATCCAAGCGGGTTGGCAAGGTGTGTTAGTTGATGCCATCAAACGCACCAGCGCCGTAGAACAACTTTTAGCGATGAAAGATGAACTGCAAGCAGCAGGTATTACCTACATGACCGGTTGTGGTGCAACTCCTGGACTATTAACCGCCGCTGCCGCTTTAGCAGCCCAAAGTTACGCCGAAATTCACAGCGTAGTTATTACCTTTGGTGTAGGTATTGCTAACTGGGAAGCTTATCGTGCTACAGTTCGGGAAGATATCGGACATATACCCGGTTATACTGTAGAAACCGCTAGAGCAATGACCGATGCAGAAGTAGAAGCATTACTTGATAAAACTAACGGTTTGTTGACATTAGAAAACATGGAACACGCCGATGATGTAATGTTAGAAATTGCTGGAATTTGTTCACGGGATAGAGTAACCGTTGGTGGTGTAGTTGATACTCGCAACCCCAAAAAGCCTTTAAGTACCAATGTGAAAATTACTGGACGCACCTTTGAAGGGAAAATATCAACTCATACATTTACATTAGGTGATGAAACCAGCATGGCCGCCAACGTTTGTGGTCCTGCCTTTGGTTATTTAAAAGCTGGTCAAGAATTACATCAAAGAGGCATTAACGGCTTATTTACCGCAGCGGAAATTATGCCTAAATTTGTAAAATAGGGGACTGGGGACTGGGGACTGGTGACTGGTGACTGGTGACTGGGTATAATATTAACTCTTGCCTTTTGCCTTTTGCCTTGTTACTATTCCCTATTCCCTATTCCCTATTCCCTATTCCCTAATATAAGATTCTTGATATTCTTCTTTCTCTTCTTCCAAAATTGTCGGTGTTTGCATCACAAAAGGTAAATATAATTTCTTGAGCCATTACCCGTCCATATTCACCAGGTTTAGGATTTTTCTTAGGTACTAAAGTTTGGCTCAAAACTGCCACTAAGGAGTTAGATAATTGTACCCGCACCTGTGTTTGTCTTTCTGATGGAAAAACGTCAATAATCCGGTCAACAGTTTGAGCAGCAGAACTGGTGTGTAGTTTACCAAATACCAAGTGACCTGTTTCTGCGGCCGAAATCGCCAAAGAAATAGTTTCCAAGTCCCGCATTTCACCCACCAGAATAATATCTGGATCTTCCCGTAAAGCTGCTTTTAAAGCATTAGCAAAACTCTTGGTATCTTCACCTAATTGACGTTGGTGGACTAAGCTTTTTATTGGTTCATAAACAAATTCAACCGGGTCTTGAACTGTTAAAATATGTTCGGCTCTAGTGCGGTTGATCAAGTCAATCATAGCCGCCAGGGTAGTAGTTTTACCTGAACCTGTAGGACTAGTCACCAGAATCAAACCAAAAGGCTTGCTGACCATATCCTGGACTATATGCAAAGTCTCTGGATCAGTAATTAACTTATCTAAACCCAACTGGGTAGATGAGTTATCCAAAATCCGCAGACAGATTTTTTCACCATAGCGACTAGGTAAGGTATTAACCCGAAAGTCTACTTTTCTACCATCAAAAACCCTGCGGATACGTCCGTCTTGAGGTAAACGCCTTTCTGCAATATCTAAATTAGGGTTTGCTGAATAAACCTAAAACCTTGATATATCAAAGGTTAGAGGCTGATAAACACAGAAATTAGTGCAAGGGTTTTGAAGGGTATACCGGAAAAAGTGTGCATTTTTTGGGATTTCAAGAGATGGCAAAGAAATTTTCAAATCTTCTCCTGACTCCTGACTCCTGACTCCTGACTCCTGACTCCTATGCCCTCACGGAAAGACTTTCTCAGCAACCCCTAAATTAGAGATAATTTTAAATCGAGCCGTCACCGCCGGCACAATGTGCTTGGGCATGGGTCGGATAGCTTCAGATTCACGTAGTACCCCATCTTTCCGGTAGTGCTAGTTGTTGCCCAGTAATTGACTCTAATACATCTGTCAGCATTTTGCCAGATTTGCGGCTTTCAGCCAGAGCCTGTCTCATCTGTTCACTGTTGACATAGCCGGATTGTACTAGCTTGTTGCCGAAAGGCGAAAACTCTGTTCTGGTGGTAAGAGCGGTGCTGCGCCGTTGTGGTGATGCTCACTGACCACCACGCTCAGATACTTTACCTCAGTGGTTTTGGTTCACTCAACTTTCTTATAAAATGGTGAAATCAACTGTATTGTTAGATTTCATGAATAATGTTTGAATTGTACAGTTTAAATGCTGCACGTAGGTTGAATCAAAAATCTACAATTGCTTCCAGCAAAGCCTTCAAAAGCATCTGGGATGAGTAGATAATGATGGATGAAAATAAACAAGTAAACAATACAAGCCAGCAATTGGGCGAACCAATAGAGGTAAACCAAGCAATGAACAGCGACTCACCAGCCGAAATTAACTCTCATGAATCTGGCAGCGATGTGACTGAGCAAACCCCAGAGCAAACCAATGTATCGGGAGAACCTGCTTTCACAGAAGAAAATGGTGTCGCTGCGGCAGAAACAACAGAAGTCGATACGGCGGCTTTAACACAATTGACTCAACAAATTGAGTTTTTGAAAATGCAAGTTGAAGAACGTAGCACTCAATATATGCGAATCGCCGCAGATTTTGAGAATTATCGCAAACGCGTCTCTAAAGAAAAAGAAGATATGGAAACACAGGTGAAGAGAAACACAATTATGGAATTGTTACCTGTAGTTGATAACTTTGAACGGGCGCGGGCGCACCTCAAACCACAAAATGATGGCGAGATGACAATTCACAAAAGTTATCAAGGAGTGTATAAACAATTAGTGGATTGTCTGAAACGATTAGGTGTGTCACCAATGCGTCCTGAAGGTCAAGAATTTGATCCTAACCTGCATGAAGCCGTGATGCGAGAACCGACCAATGAACATCCCGAAGGAACAGTTTTAGAAGAATTAGTACGGGGATATTTTTTGGGCGATCGCGTGTTGCGCCATGCAATGGTGAAAGTTGCTGCGCCCCAGGAAGATACACCTACAGAACAGGAAGATGAGTCTAGTCAAGAAAACAGTTAAGCTGTATTCACTCGTCCTACTGACTGAAAAATTCTCAATTCTGCGGTAAAAATTACTGTTCTCAAACAGGATAGGGCTGTTGACTCTTTACTGAAGTTAATCAGCCCTTCCGCAAGCGGGTTTAATCAAAGACTAGGCGTTATCATTAGTAGCAGATATATGCTATGGCTTTATGTAGGGCTTGCTGAATAAATGTAAATGACCCTAATGTTTCCCTATCTGTTTTTAAGTCAATATTAGAGGAATTTCAACAAACTCTGTTTGCGATCGGTGCAGATGTTTACAAACGAGTTAGTAGCCCGGTCAATAGCCCATCGTCAGAGGGAGGAAACGAGGAGGAAGAAGACCTGAGTGATATTTCCTTAACTTTGGTAGAAGAAAGTTCCACAACAGCAACGTCAATACCACAATTCAATTTTGATTTTGATGAGGATAATACGGCTATATCTGATTATGAAGCGATAGATTAGGTAATGGGCAATTGGTAATTGGTAATTGGTAATTGGTAATGGGTTATTAACCTCTCTCCCTGACTGCTGACTGCTAACTCCTGCTAAGTGTGAAGTAGATGATCTCATACTAAATATGAAACTAAAAGTATATGGTGGATTTCCACACCATAAGGTACGGTTAGTCCCTCTATTTGATGGGCTTATTTTTGTCGTTCTAAGTAGCACAATTGTAAAAGAGATCGGCTCAGGCAATGTCAGGATGATCGAGCTAAATTGACTCATCATGCCATTGCTTTTGTCGTTAACCACAATGAATGTATCTGCTAATCAAGATTTACTGTTAATGTTTGTTAAAGGTAAAAGGTAAAATAAATTCATAAACAAAAATTAAGTGTTGTCTCTATCTCCTTTACCTTAGTCTTTTAGGTATTTCTGCTTTATTAGTTCTAACTTTTACCCTTGCTCTATGGCCCGCGACTATTATGAAATTCTAGGTGTCTCTCGTGATGCCGACAAAGAAGAAATTAAACAGGCTTATCGCCGCCAAGCCCGGAAGTATCACCCTGATGTGAACAAAGAACCGGGTGCGGAAGAACGATTCAAGGAAATAAACCGCGCTTATGAAGTGCTGTCTGAGCCAGAAACCCGCGAGCGTTACAACCGTTTTGGTGAAGCTGGCGTTTCTGGTGCTGCTGGTGCTGGCTTCCAAGATATGGGGGATATGGGCGGTTTTGCCGATATCTTTGAAAGCATTTTCAGCGGTTTTGCTGGAGGAATGGGTGGACCTACACAGCAAAGACGGCGTAGTGGTCCTGTACGGGGTGATGATTTACGTCTAGACCTGAAGTTAGATTTTCGGGAAGCGGTATTTGGTGGTGAAAAGGAAATCCGCATTTCTCATCTAGAAACTTGTGAAGTTTGTAGTGGTTCTGGTGCTAAACCAGGAACTCGTCCCCGGACTTGTAGCACTTGTAGCGGTTCTGGCCAGGTGCGACGTGTGACTAGAACTCCTTTTGGCAGCTTTACCCAAGTTTCTACCTGTCCCACCTGTAATGGTACTGGGTCAGTAGTGGAAGATAAATGTGATGCTTGTGATGGTAAAGGCGCAAATCAGGTCACGAAAAAGCTAAAAATTACTATTCCCGCTGGGGTAGATAATGGTACACGTTTACGGATCTCCCAAGAAGGTGATGCTGGCCAACGAGGTGGACCGGCGGGAGATTTGTATGTTTACTTATTTGTGAATGAGGATGAAGAATTTCAGCGTGATGGAATTAATGTTCTTTCGGAAATCAAACTCAGCTACTTGCAAGCAATTTTAGGTTGCCGTTTGGAGGTGAATACTGTTGATGGTCCGGTAGAGTTGATTATTCCCTCAGGAACTCAGCCAAATACGGTGATGAGACTGGAAAGTCGTGGTGTACCTCGTTTGGGAAATCCTGTGAGTCGGGGCGACCATTTGCTGACGGTGTTAATTGATATTCCTACGAAGATCACCCCAGAGGAAAGGGAACTGCTGGAAAAACTAGCTAAAATTAAGGGTGATAGAACTGGTAAAGGTGGGGGATTTTTTGAAAATCTGTTTAAGTCATGAGTCTATCTTCTCTGTTAACTCCTGATGCTCAGTTGGACTTGCGTGGTACTCCTTGTCCAATTAATTTTGTCCGGACTAAGTTACGTCTGGAACAAATGCCAGATGGCAGTTTGTTGGAAGTCTGGTTAGATGGGGGTGAACCTATTGAACAAGTTCCTGATAGTTTAACTATGGCTGGTTATCAGGTGGAAAAAATTACTGACTGTTCTGGTTATTTTTCTTTGCTTGTACGTCGTCCGGTAACTGCTGCATGATGGAAGATAGTGTTTCTACTACAGGGGAGTTATTGGGTACGGTGTTAGCTGTACAGGCTAATTTTTATCGGGTGCAGTTAGATCAAGGAGTCGTAGGGGCGAAGCATTCGGAAAATAGCCTTGAACAAAAATTGATAATTGGTCGCCCGAATGCTTCGCCCGTACAGGAGTCAGGAGTCAGGAGTCAGAAGGCAGAAGGCAGGAGGCAGGGAAACATTAATAACCCAGTCACCAGTCCCCAGTCCCCAGTCTCCAGTCTCCTCTGTACCCGCAGGACTCGGTTGAAAAAAATCGGTCAACAGGTGATGGTTGGCGATCGCGTGGTTATTGAAGAGCCTGACTGGACCGGGGGAAGGGGTGCGATCGCTGATGTTCTACCAAGAAACAGTGAGTTGGATCGACCGGCGATCGCTAATGTGAATCAAATTCTTTTGGTTTTTGCGGTTGCTGATCCTCCCTTAGAACCTTTTCAGTTAAGCAGGTTTTTAATTAAGGCTGAATCTACAGGGGTAGATGTTTTATTATGCCTAAATAAATGTGATTTAATTACAGAAGACGAACAACAGGAAATTAGCGATCGCCTCGAAAGTTGGGGTTATCAATCAATTTTTATTAGTGTGCAAAATCAAATTAATATTAATGAAGTTTCTAATTATTTAAATCATAAAATTACTGTGATTGCTGGTCCTTCGGGTGTGGGAAAATCCAGTTTAATTAATATGTTAATTCCTGATGCTAATTTGCGTGTGGGTGAGGTTTCTGGTAAGTTAGCGCGTGGTCGTCATACTACCCGTCATGTGGAATTATTTGAACTTCCTGATGGTGGTTTGTTAGCTGATACTCCTGGTTTTAATCAACCTGATTTAAGTTGTCTTCCTGAAGATTTAATCTACTATTTTCCTGAAGCGAGAAGACGTTTAGAAGGTGGAAGTTGTCGTTTTACTGATTGTTTACATCGAGATGAACCGGGTTGTATTGTGGGTAGTGACTGGGAAAGATATGAGCATTATTTGGAATTTTTAAGTGATGCGATCGCTTATCAAACTTATCTTAAAGAACAAGCTGATCCTGAGTCTACTTTGAAGGTGAAAGCTAAGGGTAAGGGTGAAAGTAAGTATGAACCTAAGTTGGAAAGTAAGAAATACCGTCGGGTTTCTCGTCGGGTTCAGGTGCAAAGTTTACAAGATTTAGATTTAGAAAGTGAGGAGTAGGTAAGAAGTTTAAGAGGGTTTTTCTGTGTGGTGTTTGTTTCTTTTTTTATTGAACCACGAAGAACGCAAAGGACGCTAAGGTAAGAGGTTTTTTAGGGTTTTTCTTTTTTCTTTACTTCTTTTTTATTCTTTCTTCTGACTTCTGACTACTGACTCCTGACTCCTCATTTTAAGGTTTCTTTTATTGCTATTTCTAATAACTCATCTAGAGAAATTCCCGCATTTTTGGACATACAAGGAATTACGCTTTTCGGTGAATAGGAACAATATAACCCAGCTTCTAAAAAGTAAGGTTCTCCATTCGGATCTATGCGAAAATCAAATAAGCTATAATGACGACATCCTAATGCTTGATGACATTTTTTTGCTGCTGCTTGTACTTTTTGGGTGATGGGGTCTTGTGTATCTACAATCCAAGCTTTAATATTATCTTTGGCTGTTAAATTTAAGTTACCATCATCCCCTAATTTCAGTTTATCAGCGTAGTCTCTCACGGGTTTATTTTTGGAGTCTACTAAATATTCTTCTAGGGGTAAACCTATTAATTCTCCTTGTTTTTCGATTATCCCACATCTCACTTCTCGACCTAATTCTATATATTCTTCTACTATCACTTGTTCTGCATATTTGAATGCTTCTTTTAATGCGGTTTCGTATTCTTTAATGTCTTTTACTAAACTCACTCCTAAAGAGTTATCTGAACTTGCAGGTTTTACTACTGCTTTGGGTGTGATGGTGGGAATGTCTCCAGGACGCAAAACTTCACCATGAGGAACTTTTACCCCTGCTGCTGCTACAATGGTTTTAGCTTTCGCTTTATTCGCGGTTATGGCCATTACTTCCGGGGTATTACCTATATAGCGAATTTTTAACACATCACATAAAGCGCGGTAATGGGTCATTCCCGGTATACAAAACATCTGCGGTACAACTACATCAATGTTTTTTGTCATTATCCATGCGATCGCATCCGGTAAGGATATGGGTTGACTGTCTGCAATATCTTCAAAACTCAAAGAATGGGGAAATTTCCAGTTACCATCCGGTGTAATATATGCAATGTGAATATCATAGTTTGGGTTATTTGCGATCGCATTTATTGAGTCTTGAGCATACAGTCGTGATAAATTACAGAAAAAATCACTTTCTGGGGACCCTGTAAGGTAGAGAAGATTGAGTTTTGACATGATTTTTTAAGAGTTTAGAATTTCAAAAGTTATGTAGGTTGGGTTCACGATCAGAAACCCAACGTTTTTAATGGTTTATTGGATTTCATTTTGTTCAACCCAACCTACGAAAACTGTTAAATACAAATAAATACAAAAGATTGAGTTTTGACATGATTTTTGAGAAGTTCCAAATTTCCGAAGTTTTGAAATTACAAATTACAACTTTTTTAATCTCCACCAATTTCAACCAATTTCCCAATATTGAAATCTATTCTTACCCATCCTTTTAATTTTACCATATTTTGCAGCAATAACAACACAATTTGCCAATGATGCACCATTAAAAATGGTAAAGGATCATCTTTATCTAACATTGCATCCTTACCTTTAATCACTTTATTTAACCAGTTTGTTAAATCATTAAAAGACCTAATTCCTGTGATTCTCCACAATTCATGATATAACCAATAAGTTGGTTTACTTGTGGGTAAAGGTTCTATATGAGGTTGATTTTTCCCAGGTTCTAAATACGCATCCGCTAACCCTGGATGGTCATAAAACATTGTAATTGCAGTATGGGTGCGGGGGTTACATTCTATCGGGTAAACTTTTCCGTCTTCTGTTTGCATAAAATCAAAAGAAATTTGTCCAGTTAAATTTAATTCTTTGACAAATTTTTGTACCCATTGGAATATTTCTGGGTTATCAACCTGTTCATAATTTACTTGAAATGGGGAAGATTTAGAACAGCAATGTAAACGAATTTCTCCATCTCTGACTGTACTATGAGTACAATATTCTTGACCTTTGATAAATTCCTGCATTACCCAAGGTCTTTCTTTACTAATGGGTAATTTTTTCACATACTCTTTCATTCCTTCAAAGGGAAATTTCGTCATATCTAAACGAGTCACAGAATCATATTGAATACTTTTTATAATGTATGGATTTTGTTCTTGGGAAAAATCAAAGTTGATAATTTCCCCTGGGGAAGTTATTAAAAATACTTTGGGTGCGGTTAAACCTAAAACCCGCGCTTGTTCACATAAACTAAATTTATCATCTAGTGTTTTTGTCATTTCTGTATCGAAATGAAATACTTCACAATAAGGTGATAATATTGGTTTTGCTAAGGAGTCATAATAACTCGCAACGGGACTGGAAACGGGAATAAATACATCTATTTTTTCTCGTTTTACTATGTCTAATAAACTTTGACAATATCCTTCTGGATCTTTTTCGGGTGCGGGTACTGTGAGGAATTTTTTGACTGCTTTGGAATATTGATGTCCTGATAACCAATATTTATGGGTTTCTACCATGAATACTTTGTGGCCTGCGCGATGAAATGACCTTGCAAGTTGTAATGATTTGGTCATTTTACCACCTGTTAATAGGATGTTTTTGGAGTTTTCATAGGTGATTTTTTTCTGAAATGGTAAGGTGATGATGTTGGTAAGAAATGCGGTAATTACTAGGGTGAGGTTGATCGGGAACATTAGGAGTAGTAATATTAATGTTCCTATGTTTTGCAAGATAGATTTTATTTTTTTCATGTTTTTTTATTGAACCGCAGAGACACAGAGGTTTGAGAGGGTTTTTCTGTTTGGTGTTTTTGTCTTTTTTTATTGAACCACGAAGGACGCAAAGGACGCAAAGGTAAGAGGTTTGAGAGGGTTTTTCTGTTGGGGATAAGAACCCCGACTTGTTTGGTTGTCTTATTTTATGATTGTTTTTTTGAGAAGTCGGGGATTTGAATATTCAATTTTCTATTTTCTTTTGATGATTGTTAAACCGTCTCTTAATGGTAATATGACTTGTTCCACTCTGGGATATTGGGTGACTGTTTGATTAAATTTCGCTATCGCTTCTCCGTTTGCTGTTCTTTTTTCTTTGGGTAAATAAGGTTGTCCTTGTAATAATGTGTTATCTACACATATAAATCCATCCTTTGCTAATAGGTTGGTTTCTATTAACAGGTTGAAATAATCTACATATCCTGGTTTATCAGCATCTATGAAAACTAAATCAAAGGTTTCTCCATCTGCAATTAATTTCTTTAAGGTTTCTATTGCAGGTGCAGTTACCACTTTAATTTTTTTACCATGTTCTGAATTTTTAAAACATTCCTTCGCAAATTCTGAGACATATTCATCCACTTCACAAGCAATTATATCACCATCTGCCGGTAATGCTTCTGCCATTGCTAAAGCAGAATATCCCGTAAACATTCCTATCTCTAAAATGCGTTTTGCTTTAGTCATGGACACAAACATTTTTAAAGTTTGTCCTTCAATATGTCCAGATAACATTTCCTGTTCTAACTGACGGACTGTTTCACCATCATCAAATATTTTACTCCAATCTTCAGCAGCAGTTTTTTTCGCTAATGCTGATAATTCTGGTGATTCTTGTGTAGTATTCTCTTCCAAATATGGATCTATTCCTGCTGCTAACTCATACACCTTTTTTAAAGAGTTCGCAAGTTCCGCAGAAACATTTTCCTGCTTCGCTATCTTTAATGTTCTTTCCAGTTCCTCAACCAAAATACCTAAAGGGGTAACAGGTCTAGGTTGGTTGATTTTTGTTAGAGTTTCAGTCATTAGATTTTAGATTTTAGATTTTAGATTTTGGATTTTAGATTCTAGACTTGAAAAATTCATCACACAGATAACAGACAACTCAAAAAACGAGAGCAAAAATTAAAAAATTAACCTTCTCCTTTCTCTGCGTTCTCTGCGTCTCTGCGTGAAATCAAAAAAAGTTATGCTACCAACGAAAACCCATCAGACAATTTTGGATTTTAGATTTTAGACTTTTTTATTCCAAACCCAAATCTTGCAAATACATTTCCACACCAGCACCGTGATTTGCTAAATTACTACAAACAGCTTTATGCGCTTTGACTGCTGCTTCCAATAGTTCTGGTTCAACTTCTTGAATATAGTCACACGCACCTATTCCACCTCTGGGAACAGGGGCCCAAAGTCCACCATCTCCCCGCTTCCGACGCATATTTTTCTGACCTTCGATCATGATCTCCATGTCTTCCAAAATGGGATGATACACTGTTAAACCCAAGGACTGACATAGTGTAATAATGCGATCGCGTTCTTCTGGTTTTAACCAGTTCATCTCTACCGCTAATGTCGCACCAAAGGCCATTCCAGTTGTTACTGCGTGTCCGTGCATCATCTTCACCGCTGGTTCAAACCGGGGACTCCATGTATGTCCATAAGCATGGGGACGATCTTGATATGTTTCAAACATATTTGTTCCCTCATGTTTCATATAGGAGAACAATGCACGGTAAATAATCTCGTCTGCTATTTCTGCTAACTCTTCATCTGCGTCTACAGTCGCAAAATGTGTCTCTATCAACCGGGGTCCGTATTTTTCCAACAACTCAAATAAAACCGCATCATCGGTAATGGCCATTTTAATAATTTCTGCCATCCCATTCCGAATATGTCCAGTTGCTAAGGTGCGGAAAAAACTCCGATCTACTAAGGTTAGTACGGGGGGATGATATGCACCAATACTATTTTTGAACTGTTTACCGTTGGTACAAGTTCGGGGTGAAGGACCTGCGTCAATAGCTGCTACTACTGTTGTTCCCACCATGATATAAGGTGTCCGACGATGTTGTAAGGCACAAGCTAAACCCGCAACATCGCTTAACACACCACCACCTATAATTAATACAGGTTCGTTGCGGGAAACATCGCAACCGTCTTTCCCTAAAAACCCTAATATTTTGTGTACTGTTTCCGGGGTTTTGTCTGCTTCCCATGCACGACATACCATCATTTCTAATGGTATTTCATGAGCATCAAAATATTGTCTAACTTGCTCACCATACAACTCGTTAACTGTCTGGTCTATCACTGCTACACAACGACAACGACTATTATATATGTTAGCTAAAATCTCGTTTCCTGGTTGAAAAACTCCTTCTACTACTTTGACTTCTGCTGTTAATGTGAATGTAGCAGCAACTTCAAAGGAACGACCATCTTTTTTATGTGCTATTTCCCCAGACCCCGTATACCACTGGGATGTGAGGTACTTTTCCCCATGTGTGAATCTGATGGTGTCAGTCGCTAGGGAATTTTCGATTTTTTCTGATTCTACTAATAAGTTATCTGCAATTTCTGGGGTTGGTAATATGCTTTGTGGAGTCATTTCAACTGGCCTTTTTCTGATTTTTGTAATTTGGTCAATATGGAAGATCAAAAAGTTCTGCTCTTGTAGAAATTGAATTTATTTGAACAGGTCTTTTTTTTGCAAAAGCTTCAACAACATCAATCAGATAAACCGATGTTTCAGATTTAACATTTGCATCTTGCCAACAAGTCGGCTGGGTAGCAAATTTACTCATACTTTCACCGAAAATGTAACTAAATGTTAAGTTTTCTCATCTTCTGTGGTGATTTGGAAGTAAGTTTTTAGATTTAATTAATGTTCTTAATAAAGAGTAACATTTAGTTGTTGCTTATAGTTTGTGAAAAGTTTATGTATTTATTAAATTAATAGAAACTGTTTTAACTTACAAAAATTCTATTTTTTTCAGTGTTCTAGATACTTGCCAAATAATTTATTGTATGATAATCACATGATCGCCAACACATAACTCAGGAAAAATACTTGGGATTGCTTGATGACAACTATCTGCGGGTAGATATTCTTTGCTCAAATCTCAGATGTGGGGCTTGACTAATAAAACTTCCTTCACGATCCCGATATCATCTTAAAATATTGTTAATTTCTGCCAAACTCTCGACCTTCAATTTACAACCCACCCCAAAACTATTATGTCTATAGGTTACGTCGCACTTGTACTTCATGCACATTTACCCTTCGTTCGTCACCCGGAAAGTGACTATGTGCTGGAAGAGGAATGGCTTTATGAGGCTATTACAGAAACCTACATTCCTTTATTGAAAGTATTTGAAGGCTTAAAGCGAGACGGCATCGACTTTAAAATCACGATGAGTATGACACCGCCTCTGGTTTCCATGCTCCGTGATCCTCTGTTACAAGAACGCTATAATGAACATTTAGCCAAGTTAGAAGAACTAATAGAATTGGAAGCAGAACGCAATATCCACAATGGACATATGCGTTATTTGGCTGAACATTACGCCACTGAATTTAATGAAGCTCGTCAGGTTTGGGAAAAATATCAGGGTGATTTAGTAACAGCTTTCAAACAATACCAAGATACAAACAACCTAGAAATCATAACTTGCGGTGCTACTCATGGGTATTTACCCTTAATGAAGATGTATCCCCAAGCTGTATGGGCGCAACTTCAGGTGGCTTGTGAACATTACGCAGAAACTTTTGGTCAAGCGCCTAGAGGTATTTGGTTGCCTGAATGTGCTTACCATGAAGGTTTGGAACGAATGCTGGCGGATGCTGGTTTGCGTTATTTCCTCACCGATGGACATGGGATTTTATACGCCCGTCCCCGTCCCCGCTTTGGTACTTACGCGCCAATTTTTACAGAAACAGGTGTTGCTGCTTTTGGTCGTGACCATGAATCTTCTCAACAAGTATGGTCTTCGGAAGTGGGTTATCCCGGTGCTGCTGAATATCGGGAATTTTATAAAGATTTGGGTTGGGAAGCAGAATATGAGTACATCAAACCCTATATCATGCCCAATGGACAGCGTAAAAATACGGGAATTAAATATCATAAGATTACTGGACGTGGTTTAGGTCTCTCTGATAAGGCTTTGTATGATCCTTATTGGGCAAGGGAAAAATCCGCAGAACACGCTGCTAACTTTATGTATAATCGGGAAAGACAAGCGGAACATTTACACGGGATCATGGGACGGCCTCCGATTATTGTTTCTCCTTATGATGCGGAGTTGTTCGGTCATTGGTGGTATGAGGGTCCTTGGTTTATTGATTACCTGTTCCGTAAGTCATGGTACGATCAGGGAACTTATGAAATGACCCATTTAGCTGATTATTTACGAGCTAACCAGAATCAACAAGTCTGTCGTCCTTCTCAGTCCAGTTGGGGTTATAAAGGTTTCCATGAATATTGGTTAAATGACACTAATGCTTGGATTTACCCGCATTTACATAAAGCCGCGGAACGGATGATTGAAATTTCCCAGTTAGAACCAGAGGATGAGTTGCAATGGAAAGCTTTAAACCAAGCAGCGCGGGAGTTGTTGTTAGCGCAATCTTCTGACTGGGCGTTTATTATGCGGACGGGAACTATGGTTCCCTATGCGGTGAGAAGAACGCGATCGCACTTAATGAGATTTAATAAACTCTATGAAGATGTAAAAGTCGGTAAAGTTGATAGCGGTTGGTTGGAAAAAGTGGAATTAATGGATAATATTTTCCCCAGCATCAACTATCGCGTTTATCGTCCCGTTTAGTTTTTCGCAGCTTGACAATCTCTGGGTTTCCAGCCTGGAGATGATCAAGTTCCATTCCTGGTGGTTGTGACAAGAGAAATTGCAAAATTTTCGCAATTAGGTGAGTATCAATGATAGATTATTATAGATTATTATTGATGCTACCTAATTGACACAAACTATCGCAGGTTCTCAAGTCAGAATCATCATGAAATCTTTGCACCGTACCGATTTATATACCTGGTCTTGTTTTAACCCGACAAGAAATATTGATTTCAATGGCTTCGCCTGGATTCGTCCAGAGGGTAATATATTAATTGATCCAGTAGCTTTATCAAACCATGATTGGCATCATCTGGAATCTCTCGGTGGTGTGGTTTGGATTATCCTGACAAACTCGGATCATCTGCGAGCAGCTAAGGAAATTGCCAGTCAAACTTATGCGAAAATTGCAGCACCGATAGCTGAAAAGGAAAATTTCCCAATAGCGTGCGATCGCTGGTTGAGTGATGGTGAAGAATTTGTCCCAGGACTGAAAGTGATGGAACTCCAAGGTTCAAAAACTCCCGGTGAACTAGCTTTACTACTAGAGGACACAACTTTGATTATTGGTGATTTAGTGCGATCGCGTTCAGCAGATACTTTAACTATTTTATCCGATGACAAGCTGTTAAATCGAAAACAAGCTATTGCTTCTGTTCACAGATTAGCAACATTAACCAAAGTACAAGCTGTTTTAGTCGGAGATGGTTGGTCTGTATTTCGGGACGGAAATGAAAGATTAAAGGAACTTTTAGCTACTTTGTAATTCGTAATTCAACAAGATACCTGACTTCTGGAAAAAGTTGGGTATTTGATTTTCTGCAATCAAAGCAAATTCAAATTACAATAGAAAATATTGCTACTTTCGTAATGATTCAGGATAGAAAATACTCTAAGTCAGAAGAATAAAGGCTTTTCCAGTAAGTTATGATGATTTTCAGAAAATATCACTTGTCTCTATTCCTGATTTCATAAGCATTCTAACTCCTGACTCCTGACTCCTGACTCCTGAATTCTTACCTATTTTCTATTCCCATACAACTATGAATAATTTTATCAATAATAAAAAACAACTATTTGATCGTTGGGCATCAAGTTACGATTGGACATTTCCTTCTTTTATTTACCAAGCTATCCATAAAAGATTAATTTCCCACATCGAAATCCCAGCCAATGCCAATGTTTTAGATTTAGGTTGTGGAACTGGACGCTTATTAAATAGATTAGCCAGTCAATTTCCTGACTTACGCGGTACTGGTTTAGATTTATCTCCCCAAATGTTGCGGGTTGCCAGACAAAGTAATCAGCACCGTCCACGCTTAATTTATATTGAAGGTAATGCAGAATCACTTCCTTTTGCTGAAGGTCAATTTGATGCAGTTTTTAACACTATCAGTTTTTTACATTATCCTCAACCAGAACAAGTTTTAAGTGAAATTGCCAGGGTACTTGTTCCCGGTGGAAGCTTTTATTTAGTTGATATAACTACTAATACATCCCCTTTTCAATTAATGGCAAATTCGCCGGTTGCAGTTAAATTTTATCATCAAGAACAACGTGAAAAATTAGGATCTGATGCTGGACTTTTGTGTTTAGGTCATTACTATTTATTGGGTCCAGTATTGCTAACTATTTTTGCAAAACCTAAATGGGGTTTGCTGAAAAAGTTATCTGTGAAGGACCAGTGACAGGTGACAGGTGACAGGTGACAGGTGACAGTTTCAAGAGTTGGATAGGAACGATTTTTTCTTTAAGTAGGAATTAAGTGCAAGGTTTTTCAGTTGCCACCTCATAAAAGCTTGCACTTTTTGAAAGCACTTCGGCTTACTTCGACTTACTTCGACTGCGCTCAGTACAAGTCGCTCAGTACAAGTCGCTCAGTACAAGTCAAAATAGCTAAAACCCTTTACCTGTAAAGTTTTCGGATTTATTCAGCAAAACCTAAATAGATAAAAATTGATAATTTTTCGCCAATATTTTAGGATTTGGCGATCGCTGTCATGAGTCGGTGTAGGTTTGCGTTTATTAGTAAGTCAAAACTTTAACGCTCGATTTGACTGGGGTATTCCCTTAGTCAGCGTTGATAGAACCGGTAATAGTCAGCAAAACCCCTGATTAACCCCCCTTTCTAAGGGTTGGGGGGTTAGTAGCTAGTTACTGTTTTCTTAACCAATACTAACAAATACTCACATTTGCTGAAAATTTCCTGTCATCTTTTGGCTTTGTGACAGAATTACAGTAAAATCACTGTATGCTACTAGGATTCAAAACCCAACTCAAAGTTAACAAGCAACAACGACTACTACTGGCGCAACACGCAGGAGTAGCCAGACACGCTTGGAATCAAGGATTAGCACTTTGTCAGCAGGTATTATTACATAACAAACT